>JBDTNR010000118.1:0-8603 GCA_039933655.1 Betaproteobacteria bacterium
CCAGAAGCTCGACAAGCTGGGGATGCGCGGCTCCAACACCTGCGAGCTCGTGTTCGAGGACTGCGCAGTACCGGCGGAGAACATCCTGGGTGTCGAAGGGCGGGGCGTGAACGTGCTGATGAGCGGGCTCGACTACGAGCGCGCGGTGCTGGCCGCGGGACCGCTCGGCATCATGGCGGCCTGCATGGACGCGGTGCTGCCGTACTTGCACGAGCGTTCGCAATTCGGCCAGCCGATCGGTGAGTTCCAGCTGATGCAGGGCAAGGTCGCCGACATGTATTCGACGATGATGGCGTGCAAGGCGTACGTGTACGCGGTCGCGCAGGCCTGCGACCGCGGCGAGACGACGCGCAAGGATGCGGCCGGCGCGATTCTCTACGCGGCGGAGAAGGCGACGTGGATGGCCGGTGAGGCGATCCAGGCGCTGGGCGGCAACGGCTACATCAACGATTATCCGACCGGCCGGCTGTGGCGTGACGCCAAGCTGTACGAGATCGGCGCCGGCACGTCGGAGATCCGGCGGATGCTGATCGGACGCGAACTGTTCAACGAGACGAAATGACGACGATGGCGCCGCCGCGGCCGTCGCTCGAACGAGGAAATGATGAATAACGATCCAATCGTGATAGTGGGAGCGGCCCGTACTCCCATGGGCGGCTTTCAGGGCGATTTCGCGCCGCTGTCGGCGAGCGAACTCGGCGCGGTGGCGATCCGCGGGGCCGTCGAGCGCGCCGGCCTTCCGCCTGCGGCCGTGGACAAGACGATCTTCGGCTGCGTGCTTTCGGCGGGGCAGGGGCAGGCGCCTGCGCGCCAGGCCGCGCTGAAGGCGGGCCTGCCGCTGTCCACCGGATGCACGACCGTCAACAAGATGTGCGGCTCGGCGATGGAGGCGCGGATCCTCGCGCACGATGCGCTGATCGCAGGCACGTCCGACATCATCGTCGCCGGCGGCATGGAAAGCATGACCAACGCACCGTACCTGATGCCGAAGGCGCGCGCCGGCTACCGGATGGGCCACCAGCAGGTGCTCGACCACATGTTCTTCGACGGACTCGAGGACGCGTACGACAATAGGCGCCTGATGGGCACGTTCGCCGAGGATTGCGCGGCGAAGTACGGGTTCACGCGCGAGGAGCAGGATCACTTCGCGTTGACCTCGCTGTCGCGCGCGCTGGCGGCGAACAACGATGGCACGTTCGGATGGGAGATCGCGCCGGTCACGGTGACCGGCCGCAAGGGCGACGTGGTGATCGACCATGACGAGCAGCCCGCGAAGGCGTCGCCCGACAAGATCCCGACGTTGAAGCCGGCATTCCGCAAGGACGGCACCGTCACCGCCGCCAACTCGAGCTCGATCTCCGACGGCGCGGCCGCGCTGGTGCTGATGCGCCGCTCGCAGGCGGAAAGGCGCGGCTTGCAGCCGCTGGCGGTGATCGTCGCGCACGTGACGCACGCGCAGGAACCCGCATGGTTCTCGACGGCTCCGGTGGGCGCCATCACCAAGCTGTACGCGAAAACGGGGTGGACGACGAAGGACGTCGACCTCTTCGAGATCAACGAGGCGTTCGCCGTGGTCGCGATGGCGGCGATGAAGGAGCATGGTTTGCCGCACGACAAGGTCAACGTCCACGGCGGCGCCTGCGCGCTCGGTCATCCGATCGGTGCGTCCGGCGCGCGCATCCTGGTGACGCTGCTCGGTGCGCTGCGCAAGCACGGCGGACGGCGCGGCGTGGCGACGTTGTGCATCGGCGGCGGCGAGGCCACCGCGATGGCCATCGAGCTCGTCTAGGAGCGCCCCATGATCCCGCTCGACAGCCTGTGGCTCTTCGTCGTGGCGTGCGTGCTGCTGGTGCTGACACCGGGGCCGAACCTCGTATTCCTGATCTCGCGCACCCTGTGCCAGGGGCGCAAGGCGGGTGTCGTGTCGCTGGCCGGGACGACGGCGGGGTTCGTCGTCCATATCGTCGCCGCGGCCGTCGGATTGTCGGCGGTGTTCCTCGCGGTCCCGGTGCTCTACGACGTCGTGCGCTGGGCGGGCGCTGCCTACCTGTTGTGGCTGGCGTGGGATGCCGTGCGTCCGCAGGGTGCTGGCGGGCTCTTTGCGCGCCGCGACCTGCCCGCGGTGGCGCCGTGGACGCTCTTTCGTACCGGAATGCTGACCAGCATCCTGAATCCCAAGGTCGCGCTTTTCTATCTGGCGCTCTTCCCGCAGTTCGTCGACCCGGCACGCGGCAGCGTGCTCGGCCAATCGCTGTTCCTGGGTGCGGTGCAGATCGTGATCGCCGCCTTTGGCGACCTGCTGTTCGTGCTCGCGGCGGCGCGCATGGCGCGCTGGCTTTCGACGCGGCCCGTCTGGATGACGGCACAGCGGTGGGTGCTTTCCGGCGTGTTCGCGGCGATCGCGATGAAACTCGCGCTGGACGAGCGCAAATGAGCGTTCGCGCGCGTCCGTTCGGCATCTACGCTGCGCTCGTGGTGATGGCCGTCTGCTGGGGCGGCGCCTTCATCGGCGGCCGCATCGCGGTGGCCGAGATGACGCCGCTGGCGGCGGCGCTGTGGCGCTATGTCATCGCCACGATTGCGCTGCTGGCGGTGGCGTTCGCGCTGGAGCGCGGCCTGCCGCGGCTCGCCGCGAGGCAATGGCTCGCTGTTGCGCTGCTCGGCGCGACCGGCGTCGTCATGTTCAACCTCTTCTTCATGTACGGACTGGCGCGTGTTCCGGCATCGCGTGGCTCGCTGATCATGGCGCTCAATCCGGCCATCACGCTACTGGGCGCCGTGCTGTTTCTGCACGAACGCCTCACCCGCAACAAGGTGTTCGGGATCGTCGTCGCGCTGGCGGGCGTGGCGATCGTGCTGAGCCACGGCAATCCCGCGGATCTCGTCCGCGGCAGCGTCGGCGTGGGCGAAGTGGTGCTGTTCGGGTGCCCGATCGCGTGGGCCGCGTACACGTTGATTGGCAAGCGGATGCTGACGGGAATCTCCGCCATCGCCGTCACGACCTACGCCGCGCTGACCGGAACGGCGATGCTGGCTGTCCTGGCCGCGTTCTCCGGCGATCTCCTGCCGCCCGTAGCGTCGCTGCGGGCGTGGATGGCCATCGCCTTCGTCGGCCTCTTCGGGACGGCGCTCGCGTTCGTGCTGTTCTACGAAGGTGTCCGGACGATCGGTCCCGCGCGCACGTCGGTGTTCATCAACCTGGTGCCGGTCGCCGCGATCGTTTTCGGCGTGCTGCTGCTCGGGGAGCCGCTCGACGCGTCGATGCTCGTCGGCGGCGCGCTGGTGATCGCCGGCGTGCTGCTGCTGAATCGACCGCAGGCGGCGCCGCACGCGGCCGTCGCCGCCGCGGGATGACCCCATGCTGCTGAACGACGAACAGCAACTCGTCCGCGACACGATGCGTGCGTTCGCGCAGGAGCAGCTGGCGCCCCATGCGGCCCGCTGGGATCGCGACGCACATTTTCCGCGCGAGGAATTGCGCGCACTGGGCGAGCTGGGGGCGCTGGGCATGGTCGTGCCGGAGCGTTGGGGCGGCGCCGCGATGGACTACCTGTCGCTGGCTGTCGCGCTGGAAGAGATCGCCGCCGGCGACGGCGCGACGTCGACGATCGTCAGCGTGCAGAACTCCGTCGTCTGCGGGCCGATCAACGCGTTCGGCACCGACGCCCAGAAGGAGAAGTACTTGACGCCGCTCGCGCGTGGCGAGTGGCTCGGCTGCTTTTGCCTCACGGAACCGCACGTGGGGTCGGATGCCGGCGCGATCACCACCCGCGCCGAACGCAGCGGCGACGGCTTCGTACTGAACGGCGTCAAGCAGTTCATCACCACCGGCAAGCACGCGGATGTCGCCATCGTGTTCGCCGTCACCGACCGCGCGGCCGGCAAGAAAGGCATCTCCGCGTTCATCGTCGACACGCGGTCGCCGGGCTATGTAGTGGCACGCGTGGAGGAGAAGCTGGGGCAGCGCGCGTCGGACACCGCGCAGATCATCTTCGACAACTGCGAGGTGCCGGCGGCGAACCTGCTCGGCGTGGAGGGCCACGGGTACCGGATCGCGCTGTCGAATCTGGAGGCCGGCCGCATCGGCATCGCTGCGCAGGCGGTGGGCATGGCGCGCGCCGCGCTGGAGGCGGCGCTCGCCTATGCGCGCGAGCGAAAGAGCTTCGGCAAGCCGATCGGCGAGCACCAGGCGGTCAATTTCCGCCTTGCCGACATGGCCGTGCAGATTGAGGCCGCGCGCCAGCTTGTCTGGCACGCCGCCACGCTGCGCGACGCCGGCCGGCCCTGCCTCGTCGAAGCGTCGATGGCCAAGCTCTTCGCATCCGAGATGGCCGAACGCGTCTGCTCGAACGCGATCCAGATCCACGGTGGCTACGGTTACGTCAACGACTTTCCCGTCGAGCGCATCTACCGCGACGTGCGCGTCTGCCAGATCTACGAGGGTACGAGCGACATCCAGCGACTGGTCATCGGCCGGGCGCTCGTCGCATGACGTCCTTCGCCGAGCTACCTTTTCGCGGCGGGGAGCGGTTCACCCGCCGCGTCGTGTTCGACACCGATTCCCGAGAAGCAGATCACGCCCCCTCCGGGGGCAGCGCCGCGGCGGACGCCGCAAACGTGAGGGTCCCATGAGTTCCAATGCCATCGATTTCTATTTCGACTTCTCGTCGCCCTACGGGTACCTCGCTTCCCGGAAGATCGAGGCGCTCGCCGCGCGGCACGGACGTGGCGTGCGGTGGCATCCAATGCTGCTCGGCGTCGTGTTCAAGCAGACGGGTGGCGCGCCGCTGACCGAGGTGCCGGTCAAGGGCCCATACTCGAAGCGTGATTTCGCGCGCAGCGCGCGCTTCCACGGCATCGAGTTCGCGATGCCGCCGGTGTTCCCGATTGCCTCGCAGGCACCGGCGCGCATGGTGCTGTGGGCCGCGGCGCAGGACGCGGCGGCCGCCGCGCGCATGACGCAGGCGCTGTACCGCGCGTATTTCATCGACGGCCGCGACATCTCGAAGGCCGATGTCGCGGCCGAGGTGGCCGGCAAGGCCGGCTTCGACGCGGCAGCGGCCCGGGCCGCCGTCGACGATCAGGGAATCAAAGACGCATTGAAACGCGAAGTAGAATCGGCGATTGCCGCCGGCGTTTTCGGGTCTCCGTTCGTCATCGTCGACGGCGAGCCGTTCTGGGGGCTGGACCGCTTCGACCAGTTGGACCGCTGGCTGGGCAGCGGCGGCTTTTAGAACGCGGCACGCACGGCACAACGCAAGGACGGACAGTGGCCGAGTACACGCTCTACGGATTCGCCCAGTCGGGCAACTGCTACAAGGTCGCGCTGGCGCTCGAGTTCGCGGGGGCGGATTGGGCGCCGCGCTTCGTCGACTACTTCGGCGGCGAGACGCGCACGCCGGCGTATCGCGAGATCAACGCGATGGGCGAGGCGCCGGTGCTCGAGCACCGCGGCCGGCGCTTTTCGCAGTCGGGCGTCATCCTCGACTATGTCGCGGAAACGCTCGGACGCTTCGGTCCCCGCGACGCCGACGAGCGCCGCGAAATCCTCCGCTGGCTGCTGTTCGACAATCACAAGCTCACGGGCTATACGGCCACCTACCGCTTCCTGCGCGTGCTGGCCAAGGATCCGAATCCCGCCGTGATGGCGGAGTTTGGCAAGCGCGCGGAAACCGCATGGGGCATCCTCGATGCGCATCTTGCCGGCCGCAGCTTCGTCGTCGACGATCGCCTGACGATCGTCGACCTATCGATGTGCGGCTACCTGTACTGGCCCGACGAGATCGGCGTCGACTGGGCGAACTATCCCAACATCGCGCAGTGGCTCGCGCGGATCGCCGCGACGCCGCGCTGGCGTCCACCCTACGAATTGCTGCCCGGGCATCCACGGCCCGCAGTCTGATACGGAAATTTCCATGGCAACGAAAAAGTCCAAGGCACCTGCTGGGTTCACGACGATCGAAGTGACGGTCAGGAATGCGATCGGCATCGTCGTGCTGAACCGTCCTGACGTGCACAACGCCTTCAACGAAGTGCTGATTCGCGAACTGACGGCTGCGCTCGACGCGCTCGGCGCGGACGATGCGGTACGCGCCGTCATCCTCGCGGGCAACGGTCCGAGCTTCTGCGCCGGTGCCGACCTCAACTGGATGAAGAAGATGGCGGCCTACGGCCGCGCCGAGAACGTGGCCGATGCCGAGGGACTCGCGCAGATGCTGAAGACCTTGCACGCGATGGAGAAGCCGACGATCGCGCGCGTGCACGGCGCCGCCTATGGCGGCGGCGTGGGCCTCATCGCCTGCTGCGACATCGCAATCGGCGCCGTCGAGTCGACATTCGCGCTGTCGGAGGCCAAGCTCGGCCTCATTCCGGCCACGATCTCGCCGTATGTGATCGAGGCCATCGGCGCGCGCCAGGCCGGGCGCTACTTCCTGACGGCGGAGCGCTTCGAGGCCGCGGAAGCGTTCCGCATCGGCCTCCTGCACGACATCGTGCCCATCGCGCAGCTCGACGATCGTGTCAACGAGACGCTCGGTCCATTGCTGCTGGTCGGACCGAACGCGCAGCGCGAGTGCAAGGCGCTGATCCGCGCCGTCGCCCATCGTCCGCTCGATGCCAAGGTCATCGCCGACACCGTGCAGCGCATCGCCCGCGTGCGCGCATCGCCCGAAGGCCGCGAGGGTGTCGCGGCGTTTCTCGGCAAGCGGCCGGCGGCGTGGGTGCCGGCGGACCTGCGCAGGTCCAAATGACGCCGGTGCTCGCCCATTTCGACACGTGGCAGCTCATCGCGCTGGCCGCTGCCGTCGGCTGGGCGAGCGGCCTGCGGCTGTACGCGGTGCTGTTCATCGTCGGCGCCGTGGGCTACCTGCAATGGTTCGCATTACCGGCGGGATTGTCAGTGCTCGCGCATCCGCTGGTGCTCGCCGCGTCGGGCTTCATGTGTGCCGTCGAGTTCTTCGCCGACAAGATCCCCGGCGTGGACTCGGCGTGGGACGCCGTGCAGACCTTCATCCGCATCCCGGCAGGCGCCGCGCTGGCAGCGTCGGTGTTCGGCGATGCGTCGACGGCGACGATGTTCGCGGCGGCAATCCTCGGCGGCACGCTGGCGGCGGGCAGCCATCTCGCCAAATCAGGCAGCCGCGCCGTCATCAATACGTCGCCGGAACCTTTTTCCAACTGGACGGCGTCGTTGGGTGAGGAACTGGCGGTCGGAACGGTGCTGTGGCTCGCCTTCACGCATCCGATCGTCGCGCTGGTCGTTATAGCGGTACTGGTCGCGCTGATGATCTGGCTCATCCCGAAGGTGTGGCGGATGATCCGCGCGATCGCCGCGCGGATCGCCGGCTGGTTCGGCGGCGACGGCCGCCAGCAGCCGCACTGACGGCGGCGCACCGCGTCACCATTCGCGCCGATGCACATCGTCCTGTCGCTGCCCGAGAGCGAAACCTCGCCGTGGGTGGCGTTGTTTCGTGGCGCGCTGCCGGAAGCGGCGCTCGACCTGTTTCGCAAGGAACCGCTGCCCCCCGGTCATCCGTTCTGGACGCGTCCCGAGATCACCGTGACCCCGCATGCGTCGGGCCTCACGAATCCCGACGCAACGGTGGCGCAGGTCGCGCGCAGGATCCGCGCGCTGGACCGCGGACTGCCTGTCACCGGCATCGTCGACTGCGCGTGCGGCTATTGACGATGGCGCCGCCGACTCCCGCCAGCAGCGTCGCGTCGCCGTGCATCAGCATCTGCAAGATCGACGACGCGACGGGCCTGTGCACCGGCTGCCTGCGGACGCTCGACGAGATCGCCGTCTGGAGCGTGCTCGACGACGACGATCGGCAGGCCGTATGGAAGGCCATTGGCGAACGTCGCGCCACCGCGAGACCTTCGGCGAACGACAACGAGAGCGCGTAAGACCATGGCCACCGCCGACTGGTACTTCGACTTCGTCTCCCCGTTCGCCTACCTGCAGAGCGAGCAGCTCGCGTTGCTCGGACCCAAGGTTCGCCTGCGCTACCGGCCGGTGCTGTTCGCGGGCCTGCTCGGCGCGCACGGGCAGAAGGGGCCGGCGGAAATCGAGCGCAAGCGGCTCTTCACGTATCGGTTCGCCGTCTGGCAGGCCAAGCGACTCGGCATCGCGTTCAAGATGCCGCCGGAGCATCCGTTCAATCCGCTGCCGCTGCTGCGCCTGGCCATTGCCTGCGATTCGTCGCCAGAAGCGATCCACCGCATCTTTCGCTTCGTCTGGCGCGACGGGCGCCTGCCCGACCTGCCCATCGAATGGGCGGAATTGGTCCACGATCTGCGGCTGCCCGATGCGCAGCGGCGCATCGAGGATCCGGAGGTGAAGGCGATCCTGCGCCGCAACACCGACGAGGCAATCGGCCGCGGCGTCTTTGGCGTACCCACGCTCGTCATCGGCGACGAACTCTTCTGGGGCAACGACGCGACGCAGATGGCCGTCGACTACGTCGCCAACGGCTCGCGGTGGACCGACCCCGAGTTCGATCGTGTCGTCGCGCTGCCGGTCGGGGCGGTGCGCCGCGAAAGTTGCACGAAGAAGAACGCGAAAAAGCGCTAGCAGTATGTTGCAATTCG
The DNA here is from genome assembly GCA_039933655.1 of Betaproteobacteria bacterium. GTDB lineage: Bacteria > Pseudomonadota > Gammaproteobacteria > Burkholderiales > Casimicrobiaceae > VBCG01. The sequence continues at coordinate 8,590 of JBDTNR010000118.1, forward strand.
CTTGCTGCCGGCAC
>JBDTNR010000119.1:0-8591 GCA_039933655.1 Betaproteobacteria bacterium
GACCCCGAAGGCCCGCAGCTCTGACCCCGAAGGCGCGAAGCGGCTGCCGGTGACGCGACTTGCGCCCGCTACTACAACTCCACCTGGGTGCCGAGCTCCACGACGCGATTGGTCGGGATCAGGAAGAACTCGGACGCCTTCACGGCGTTCTTCGACATCGACGCGAACAGCCGCTCGCGCCACAGCGCCATCCCCGGTCCTACGGTGGGGATAAGCGTCTCGCGCGAGACGAAGAAGCTCGTTTCCATCATGTCGAACATGAATCCCCGACGTCCGGATTCATCGAGGAGTTCCGGGACGTCCGGATCCTCCTTGAAGCCGTAATACGCGAGGAACTGGTAAAAATCGCATCCGAGCGACTTGACCTCGATGCGCTCCTCCTGCTGCACGTACGGAATATCGCGCATCACGACCGTCAGGAACACCACGCGCTCGTGCAGCACCTTGTTGTGCTTCAGGTTGTGCAGCAGCGCATGCGGCACGCGGTTGGGCGTGGACGTCATGAACACGGCGGTGCCCTCGACGCGCGTCGGCGGGGCCACCTCGATGCTCTGGATGAACACGTCGAGCGGCAGCGCGTCCTCGGACAGCTTGTCGAGCAGCAGCGCCCGGCCGCGCTTCCACGTCGTCATCAGCGTGAAAATGATCGCGCCGATGACCAGCGGGAACCAGCCGCCGTCGGGGATCTTGAGGGAGTTCGACGCAAGGAACGCGAGGTCGATGATCAGCAGCGGTGCGGCGATGCCGATGGCGAGCCACGGTGGCCAGTTCCACAGGCGGCGCATCACGATGAAGATGAGGATCGAGTCGATCAACATCGCGAGCGTCACGGCGATGCCATAGGCGGCGGCGAGGTGCTCGGACTTGCGGAACGACACGACCAGCAGGACGACCGCGACGAACAGCGACCAGTTGATGAAAGGCACGTAGATCTGGCCGATCTGCCGCTCCGACGTGTGCTCGATCTGCAGCCGCGGACAGTAGCCCATCTGGATTGCCGCGCGCGTCAGCGAGAACGTCCCGGAGATCACGGCCTGCGACGCGATCACCGTCGCGCAGGTGGCGAGGATCACCAGCGGAATCAACGCCCACGACGGCGCCAGCAAGTAGAACGGGTTCCTTATGGCCTCGGGCATGGCAAGCAGCAGCGCGCCCTGCCCGAAATAATTGATCACCAGCGCGGGCATCACAAACGCCAGCCACGCCCTGCGGATCGGCGAGCGCCCGAAGTGGCCCATGTCGGCATAGAGCGCCTCGGTCCCGGTCACGGCGAGCACGACGGCGCCGAGCGAAAGAAACGCGGGGACCGGTGTGTCGGCGAAGAACCGCAGCGCGTGGAGCGGGTTGAGCGCCGCCAGGATCCCTGGCTGCTCGACGATCTGCCTAAGGCCCAGCAGGGCGATCGTGACGAAGTAGACGCACATCACGGGCCCGAAGAACAAGCCGACGCTCGCGGTGCCGTGCCGCTGGATGCCGAACAGCACGACAATGATGACGAGCGTCACCGGCACGACGAACGGATGGAGCGCGGGCGCGACGATCTCCAGACCTTCGACGGCAGACAGCACGGAGATCGCGGGCGTGATCATGCCGTCGCCATAGAACATCGCCGCACCGAAAATGCCGAAGCCGACGAGCCACCAGCGGCGCCGTTCGGATCGTTCGAGCCCGCGCGACACCAGCGCGGTCAACGCCAGGATGCCGCCTTCGCCGTTGTTGTCGGCGCGCATGATCAGCGTGATGTACTTCAGCGTGACGACGACGACGAGCGACCAGAAGACGACCGAGAGCACGCCGTAGACGTTCCCCGGCGTCAGTGCGAGTCCGTGCGCGCCGGTGAACGCCGTGCGCAGCATGTACAGCGGGCTGGTGCCGATGTCGCCGTAGACGACGCCGATCGCCCCGATGACCAGGGCGGTCGAGCGTTTTTTATCCGGTGAGGTGTTACTCAAGTGCGGGTGCGCAGCGCGGAGGGAGTCCGGACGCGCGATCGCCCAAGTCAGGCGGCGCTCTCGTCCGTGCGGCGGGAGAAGCGGATGTTCAACTGCTTGAGCTTGCGGTACAGGTGCGTCCGCTCGAGACCCGCCTTTTCCGCCACCTTGCTCATGTTGCTCTGCTCGCGGCCCAGCAGCTGCTCGAAGTAGATGCGCTCGAACGCCTCGCGCGCCTCGCGCAGAGGCAGGTCGAAAAAGCGCGACGTGATCTCCGGTGCGGGCGTGGGATTGGGCGACGCGGCCTCGCCCAGCACGCGCTTGACGTGCTCGGTCGTGATCTCGCCGCGCAACAGCACGAGGTTCTGGATGAAACCCGCCAGGTGGTCCAAGTTGCCGGGCCAGTAGGCATTGGTGAGCGCCGTGAGTGCGGCGGGCGGCAGCGCGGCGAGCAGCGGCGTCGGCGTGTCGGCCTTCGTCACTTCGCGCCAGTAACGCTCGATCAGCAGCGGGATGTCCTCGCGCCGCTTGCGCAGCGGCGGCAGCATCACCGTACCCGCCGCGAGCTGCGCCAGCAGCGACGCGTCGAACTTGCCTTCGGCCGCCAGGTTACCGAGCGCCTCGGTGCTCGTGCAGACCAGCGTCACGTTCATCTTGTCGAGCTTGCCGAGCAGGAACACGAGGCCACGCTGCTCGACCTTCGAGTACTGGGCGATCTCGGCGCAATAGAGGACGCCGTCGCGCGCCTCCTCGACGATGCCCATCGGGTTGGCGGTGAGGCGTTGCCCGTTCTGCAGCGCGACGAAGGGAACGTCGGCGCTTTGCAGCGCGCGCGCCGCGACATCGTGGCCGGTACCCGGCTCGCCCAACAGCAGCACCGGCCGCCGGCCGGCGATCAACTGCTCGAGCGCGCGTTCCGTCTCACGGACGGCGGGGCCGCCGCCCAGCGGCGCCAGCGACACGCGACGCGGCTCCTGCGCGGCCGCGCTCTTGAGCGCGCGCGCGATCGTCGACAGCAACTTCTGCAGCCCGACGGGTTTCTCGAGGAAATCGAAGGCGCCGATCTTCGTCGCGTCGACGGCAGTCTCGATCGTGCCGTGGCCGGACATCATCACAACCGGCATCGTCAGCTGGCCGTTGGCCGCCCATTCGCGCAGCAGCGTGACGCCGTCGGTATCGGGCATCCAGATGTCGAGCAACACCAGCGACGGCTGCAGCCGCTGCCGGTACGCGCGCGCCTCCCCGGCGTTCTCGGCGAGCGCGACGCGATAACCTTCGTCCTGCAGGATCTCCGACAGCAGTTCGCGGATGCCGACTTCGTCGTCGACGATCAGGATTTCTTTTGCCATGGCCATCGTTGTCGTGCCCTTCAGGCCGCGGCGGCCGCGGGCTTGCTGCCCGAGGCGGAATGGGGAAAGACCAGCATCACCCGCGCACCGCCGCCTTGCGCATTGGCAAGGACGACGCGCCCGCCGTGCTCGTCGATGATTTTCTTCACGATGGCCAGGCCCAACCCGGTGCCCTTCGCCTTGGTCGTCACGTACGGCTCGAACGCGTGCGTGAGCACGTCGTCCGCGAACCCGGGACCACCGTCCTCGAACGCGAGCGTGGTCTCGCCCGCATTCGCGGACAGGGTGATCGCGAAACGCGGATCGGGAACGTCGGCCTGGGAATCGACCGCATTCGAGAGGAGATTGTGGAACACCTGGCGCAAGCGGGTGGGCTCGCCCTGGATGTAGATGGGCGTGTCCGGCAAGGATAGCGCAACGAGAGGGACGATATTTTCATATAGGGCAAGCACGTCAAGCAAGAGGGCTGCCAGATCGACGTGCTGCATCTGGCCGGGTCGCGGCTGCCGGGCGTAGATCGCGAAGTCGTCGACCATGTGCTTCATCGCACCGACTTGCGACACGATGGTCTGCGTACCTCGTCGCAGGATTTCCTGGTCCGGGCTTTCGAGCTTGGACGCAAGCTTGACGGCAAGGCGCTCGGCCGAAAGCTGGATCGGCGTCAACGGGTTCTTGATCTCGTGCGCCAGACGCCGCGCCACTTCGGCCCACGCGGCGTCGCGCTGGGCCTGGACCAGTTCCGAGACATCGTCGAAGACTACCACGTAGCCGCCGGTCGTCGTCGTACCCGGCAGCCGCGTGCCCCGCATCAGCAGCGTACGCGACAGGTTGGCAACGGCAATTTCCGCCTCCCTCTGCCACTGGCCTTCGCGGCTGCCGCGAAAGCCCTCGGACACGAGTTCGGCGAACGGTGCGAGCGCGGGCAGCCGCTTGCCCCAATCGGCGAGCGACATGCCCGCCAGTTCCGCCAGCGGCTGCTGCAGGATCACGGCGGCGCTCGGATTCACCGTCCGCAGCCGATGCCGCTCGTCGAACACGAGCACGCCCGCCGACAGGTTGCCGAGAATGCTCTCGAGGTACGCACGCGTCGTTTCGGTCGCGCGCCGGCTGTCCTCGGCCTTGCCCTGCGCTTCGGCCAGCTGCGCAGTCATCGTATTGAACGATTCGGTCAGCACCCCGAGTTCGTCGTTCGACACGACAGGCTGGCGGCGGGTGAAATCGCCCTGCGCGACGGCGCGTGTGCCTTCGGCGAGCAGGCCGAGTGGCGCGGCGAAACGTTCCGACAGCACGACGGCAAGTCCGAGCGCCGACGTCAGCGCGAGCAGCAGCGTCAACGTCAGTGTCAGCGCGTAGAGGCGCTTCAGCGCCGTACGCGAGAACGACAACTCCTGATAGTCGCGCACGCCCGCCTGCACGCGTTCGGCGTCCTGCGCGAGCGCCTTCGGCACCGGTTCGACCACTTGCAGGAGCTTCAGCGGATTCAGGCTGTCGTCGGTGTTGACCGGCACCACGGCGCGCAGCAACAGACCGCCGTCGGCGCTTTGCTCGATCTTGGTGTACGGCTGTTGTAGCCGCGCGAGGCGCAACGCCTGCGGCGGCGGGGCCTCGGGCGTCGCGCGCGATCCGCCCATGCCCGCGACCGCGAGCACGCTGCCGGTGGGCGAGAACAGCACGGCCTCGTAGACATTGGCCTGCTCGGTCGCGCGGTTCAACGCCCCGGCGAGGTTGCCGGGATTGTCAGCCAGCGCGACCGCCATCTGCGCGGCCTTGCTCCCCGTTTCCTTCAGCAGATAGTCGAGCGAATTGCGGCCCAGGTTCAGGCCGCCTTCGAGGGCGCGATCCACGCGCACGTCGAACCAGCTCTCGATGCTGCGGCCGATGAACTGCACGGATACCGCGTAGACGAGCGCGCCCGGCAGCACGGCCACCAGCGCGAACAGGAACACGAGCCGCACGGCGAGGCGCGACCCGAAAACCCCGGCCCTCAGGTTGCGGCGCAATCGCCACAGCTGCCAGCCGACGACGAACATCAGCAGCGCGATCAGCAGGCCGTTCAGGATCAGCAGGTTGTCGTAGCCTTGCGCGAAGAGCTCCGTGTTGGCCGTGGCCGTGGCGAGCAGGAACAGCGCGATCGCCGACAGCGACGCCGACGCCAGCAACAGCCAGCGCAAGCCGCGCTTGCCGGGAAGGGCGCTCACGGTCGGCTTCCTTGCACCGGTGAGCCACGGCAACGCCAACGCGTCGGCCGCCGCCAATCGCGCGGCGACGCCCGCTTCGAGCCTGGCCTTGCGGCCGCCGCGCTCACGGTACAAAACTCCAGCGATACCAGTCGGAGGAGAGCGTCCACTCGCGCGAGGCGAGCGCGTTCACCTGGAACGGCTTCGGCAATTGGTTGACGTCGAGCCGCAGCCGCACGGCGGCGTCGTAGCGCATCCCTTTCGTGACACCGGTGGCCGGCGCGACAGGCCGCGACGTGACGCGGCCGACATAGCGCTCCACTTCCTCGAGCGTGCCAAAATTCTGCGTGAGCAGCCCGCTGGCGACGCGGTACTGCCGGGTGAGCGCGTTATACGACACGCGCGACGTCAACGACGCCTGCCCGACTTTTTCGTCGAGCCAGTACCAACGGCTGCGCGACAATTCGAACTCGAGGACGAAATAGAGCGCGATGCCCCGCTGCAGCGCTTCCTCGAGCGTCGGGTTGAACGTGAGTTCGAACTCGGCGTTCAGCAGGACTTCGCCTTCCTCGATCCGCAGCTCCGCCGACTTGACGGGGATCGTGTCGGCAAGGGCGTTCGGCGCGCAGAGCAGCAGCGCCAAACCGGCCAGCGCAAATGCGCCACCGACAAGCGTAACGACCCGCCGGCGCAGCTCGGCGCTCGGTAGCAACAAGTGACGATGGAGGAGGACAGACGGCATGCCGGCGAGAATCGGTGCGACGTTTCCGGCGGCGTGGCGGCGTGGCCGCCAAAGGCGCTATGCCTTGCGAAGCAGCGCGTAGAAGAAACCGTCCTGATTGTGGCTCGCGGCCTTCCCCGAAGGCAAGAGTTGGCCGCCCGCATGCAGGCAATCGGCGGGAAACATGATGGTTTCGCGCAACGCGCCCGGCTGCTGATCAAGGAACTCCTTGATTTGCCACTCGTTTTCCGCTTCGAACACCGAGCAGGTCACATAGAGCAGCCGCCCGCCGGGCGCCAGCAGCGGCCACACCCCCGCGAGCAGCCGCTGCTGCTGCGCGCCGATCGTCGTGACGTCGGCGGCACGCCGCAGCCACTTGCCGTCCGGATGCCGGCGCACGATGCCGGAGGCTGTGCAGGGAACATCGGCCAGGATCCGGTCGAATGGACGTCCATCCCACCACGGGCCCGGCATCGCCGCGTCGCCCGTCACCGTCTGGATCCGCGGACCCGCGAGCTTCAGGCGCGCGAGGTTGTCGCGCACGCGCGACAGGCGCGTCTCGTCGCTGTCGACGGCGGTGAGGTCGATTTCCGCGAGTTCCGCCAGGTGCGTCGTCTTGCCCCCGGGCGCCGCGCAGGCATCGAGCACGCGCATGCCGTCGCGCACGTCGAGCAGCGGTGCGGCGAGTTGGGCCCCGGCGTCCTGGACGGCGAACTCGCCCTCGGCGTAGCCGGGGAGTTCCGTAACGTTGCGCGGCGCGACGACAATGAGCCCCACCGCGCCGACCGGTTGCGTGACGATCTCCGCGGCGGCGAATTTCGCAGTGAGCGCCTCCCGCGTGATCGCGCGCCGATTGACGCGCAGCGTCAGCGGCGGACGTTCGTTGCCCGCTTCGAGGATCGCCTGCCAGTGCTGCGGATGATCGGCTTCGACGCGGCGTAGCCACCAGCGCGGATACGACCAGCGCGCGACCGGACTCGCCTTCAACACCTGGTCGTTGAGCAGGTCGCGTTCGCGCAGGTAGCGACGCAGCAGCGCATTGACCAGGCCCTTCGCTTGGGGCCGGCCGAGCAGTGCTGCGGCGTCGACGGCGCGATCGACGACCGCGAACGCGGGCGCCTGGGTGTGTTCGAGCTGGTACAGCGCCACCGCCAGCAGCGCCGACAGCGGCGCATCGACGATCGGCTTGGCCGCCAGCGCGAGCGTCAGCGCCTGCAGCCGGCCCCAGTGCCGCAGCGTGCCATAGGCAAGCTCCTGGACGAGCGCATGTCCGCGCGTCGGCGCGCCGTCGTCCACCGCCGCCAGCGCCACCGGCGCGCCATCGAAGACGCGGCAGACGGCCAGCGCTGCCATCCGTTGCTCATGCTGCATCGCGGCCGTTCATCGAAGAAGCGAATTTCGCCATGGCGACGCGACCGGTAGAAAAGGTGCTGCAGGCGGTGTCCCGGACGCAGCCGTCTGTCTCAACCGCCGTCCCCGCGAATGCGGGTATCCCACGTCGTCGTGGTGCGATCTTCTCGTTGCGCGCAAACGGCACTGGGTCCCCGCATTGGCCGGCACGACGGCGGGTGGCATGTACTTGCGGCACGGGAACTCGAGACAATCGTTTGACGGACGACCGCTACCGCGCGGCGCCTTCGGCCGCGCCGAAGCGCGCGCCGGGACCGAGCGCGCGACCGGCCGCGAACGCAGCGGCGGGCATTCGCTTCCCGCCGGCCGGTTGCACGGTCCGCAGCCGCAGCGCGCCGTTGCCGCAGGCGACATCCACACCGTCAGGTCCTACGGCGACGACGCTGCCGGGTACGCCAGACGCGTCCATCACCGGTTCGGCAGACCAGACCTTGACCGTCTCCGCGCCCCATTGCGTGAACGCGCCCGGAGCCGGGTCGAACGCGCGCACCGTGCGATCCAGCATGGCGGAGGATTGCGTCCAGTCGAGCGCGGCATCGGCGCGCCCGATCTTGGCCGCGTAGGTCACGCCGGCGGCGGGCTGGGGGATGGCCGCGAGCGCGCCGTCGCGCGCCAGGCGCTCCAGCACGGCGACGATGGCCGCGGCGCCGGCCGCCGCGAGTCGGGTGGTCAGCGTGCCGGCCGTCTCCCGCGCGGCGATGGGCACGTCGACGACCTCGATCATCGGACCCGTGTCGAGCCCGACGTCCATTTGCATGATCGTGACGCCGGTGACGGTGTCGCCGGCGAGCAGCGCGCGCTGGATGGGCGCCGCACCCCGCCAGCGGGGCAGCCTGGACGCGTGGATGTTGAGACCGCCGTGGCGCGGCCACGCGAGGACCGCCGGCGGCAGGATGAGCCCATAGGCGGCGACCACCAGCACGTCGAGCCTGACGGCCAGCGCTTCGGCGCGCGCGGCGTCGGTTTTGAGCGAAGGCGATTGCAGCACGGGAATCCCGTGCTC
>JBDTNR010000120.1:0-8586 GCA_039933655.1 Betaproteobacteria bacterium
CAGGTAGCCACGCGCGTTTTGTCGCGCCTCGCGGAGTTCGGGGTGGCATGGCGCCGATCGGCACTGCCCCCCGCCGACAACGGGAGCCTCGCGCTGGGGCCCCTCGGCGTCGAGGTGATGTTCACCTACGGCCGCACCGTCTTGAAGGCTGGCGCGTATGCGCTGAACGAGCTGGTGAGGCCCGTGGCGGTGATCGCCACGCATGTCAACGAGGCGGCGACCAAGGATGGCAAGGTGCTGCCGGCGTCGCGCACCGCGGCACTCATCGGCCTCGCCAAGTGCCGCCCGGTGCATTACGCGTTGTCGGGTCGGACGATGAAGTTCGACGGCGCCGGCAAATGGGTGGCGGGCTGGGCAAGCCCGCCTTGACCGAGCCGCCCGGGCCCGCCCGGCGTCCTCGGCCCGCGTGCGTCAGCCACCCATCCCCATGCCCATCGTCCCCACCATGCTCCCGCCGAGGATCAGCGCGAACAGCACGTTGAAGAGGACAATGCCCACGACAATGCCGCAGAGCACGACGACGATCGTGTACACGACCGCCTTTTCCTGCGGGCATTTCTTCATCACCGCGATGCCGAGATAGAGCGTGTAGAACGAGTAGATCGCCGCGGCGAAGGCGAGGATGCCACCGATGAGCGGAAGCAGGTGGAAGATACCCGCCACCCATGCCGCCGTGTACGAATAGGCGATGAGCTTGAGCGACTGGACGAAATTCTTCTCGCCGCCGAACGTCGGCGCCAGCGCGTCGATGATCCACGCCATCACGTACACCATGGCCACGCCCACGACATAGCTGACGACCGCGAGCCCCAGGCCGATGCCGAAGATGCCGGTCCGCAGCGCGAGCGCGAGCGGTCCGATGGCGGCCAGGATCAGGATGTAGCCCATGAAGAGCGACTGCACGGTAGCCGTCTCTCCGGCGATCACTGGCCATTCGGTCCTGGGGGTGAGCAGGATGTTCTTGACGCGATCGATCAGTGCCATGGCGTTGGTCCTTGTGGTCGCAGGTGGGCGTGAAGGAGTCGCGGCGATCGGCTGCGGCATCCCGGGAGATCGCGTTCGGCGCGGCCATGATCGACGGCGGGCGTGGCGAAGCCTGCGATTATAGAGCGCCGGAAGGCGGTGCGGTCCCCGTCCGCCGCCGTGCGTTCTCCCGGCGCGATGCGCGGCGCGGACTCCGCGCCGGTGCTTGCTGAACGCGGCTTGAGAGGTCGCGCCCCTACATCAGCGAATTTGTCGCATCGATGGCCTTGCGATACGGCAGGTCCGCCACCTTGATCGACGTCGGCTTGGTCTGCGCGAAGATCGCGTTCAGGTCGAGCGTCACCCACGTCGTTCGGTGTGCGTACAGGCGCCAGCCAACGTTACCGCTACATCCGCAGCTTCGTGCCTTCGCGGTAGCGCATCTGCGCATTGCCATAGGTGCGCGACCAGCGCGCGGCCACCCATGCCATCAACCCGATGCCGATGACCCACGTCGCCGCGAGCCACGCGAGGTAGGCCAGGAACATCGGCAAGCCTGGCCGCGCGGGAAGGGAGGCTACGGGGATGTCGTTGACCTCGTCGCCGAAGACGACGAAGTTGGGGGCGTCCGGCGAGTGCCAGATCGCGATGTGCTTGCCCGGCGCGAACGCTTCCTCGGGTAACGCCATGACGACGATCCTGCCGTCCTTCATCAGTCCGACGAGATTGTATTGTTCGGTATCGCCGGCAAGGTGGCCGGCGATGTAGGGGTAGCCGGCGTTGGGCTCCGCCTCGTCCATCACGTAATCGACCTTGGCGTAGCTATGGTCCCACCACCAGTGCACGCCGGATACGATCGCGCCCCGCAGCGGAAGGATGGCGGCGAGCAACGTGAGCAGCAGCACGAGGATGTGCGGCGAAACGCGCACGGCCCAGTTGAAGCGCATGGCCGGCGGCGACGCCGCGGGCTTTGCGTCCTGCGCTTGGTCCGGCTTGGCCAACGTAGACGCTCCACTCGGTGTCCCGCCTCGGACAAGCGCTTACTCTACGCCCGCGAGTGCGGCGTTGGCGAGACTGGGGCGGGCCGCTTCCCAAAGCCCGACGTCATTTCCCGTGCAAAGGTGGCGTGCTGCCCCCGTGGCACCGGAACACGTCACACCACAGGTTCGCGTGCTCGACCCCAGGTTGACCCTCATTGAATCTCCAACACCGCGAAACATTCGACCCTGTGCGACCCGTGACCTTATAATCGCCGCGGACGGTTGGGCCGCGATACTGCGGTTCGTGCCACGTCCGCCGGAGCGTTCCCGGCCGGACGCACGTAGCACTGCGCCGCTTTCTTCCAAGAGGACGATATGAACATGAACTTGCCGGTTGTCGCGACCGTCACGTTGGTGACCGCCCTCGTCATTGCCCATTCGCCCGTGGCTATCGCAGCGGGTGGCGTCGTGGGGAGCGGATCGCCGCCGAGTTGCACCGAAGCGGCCTTCGACACGGTCTTCGCGAGAGCTCAATCGTCGGGCGGCGGAATCATCACCTTCAACTGCGGCGGCGCGGCGCATGCAATCGTGTTCAGCAACCTCAAGAGCGTCGCGACCAATACGGAGATCCAGGGCGGGAACCTGATCACGTTGAGCGGCGGCAACACGTCGGGGGTGTTCCAGGTGTTCGCCAATGGCACGCTCAAGCTCGGCAAGCTGGTCGTCACCCGTGGCTACGGCGCCGCCGGCGCCATCGAGAACTTCGGCCGGCTGGAGATCACCGACGCTCGTCTTGAAGGGAACACGGGTACCGCCAACGGCGGTGCGATCATCAACCACGCGGACGCCACCCTCACCAACGTCGTGGTTACGGGGAACGAGGCACCGCGTGGGGGCATCTTTGCCGACGGGGGCACGACGACGATCCTCAACAGCCAGATTACCAACAACGTAGCCATCTCCGGTGGCGGCATCTCCGCCGACGGGGGCACGACGACGATCCGCAGCAGCCAGATTACCAACAACGTCGCCGCGTCCGGTGGCGGTCTCTACATCCGTAACGCAGTACTTGCGATCGAGTCCAGCAGCATCGCGCGCAACAAAGCGACGTTCGATGGCGGCGGCCTGTTCCTGCAAGGTTCTACGACGACCCTCCTGCGGACGACCATCGCGGCCAACACGGCGCGGGGAGGTGCGGGCATCTGGTTCAACAGTGGCAGCCTAGCTGTCAACGAAGCCATCCTCTCCGACAACATCGGGTCGCAGGCCCCGAAAAACCCGGAACTCCTTGGGGTGGAGACGGGCGGTGCCATGTACCAACTCAGCGGTACTTCCGTGCTCACCAATGTGTCGATCGTCGGCAACCGCGCGTACGAGGGTGCGGGGATCTCTGCGCTTTCCGGGCCCATCACGCTGACCAATGTCACGATCAGCGGCAACACGGGGGGCGGCAAGGGGCCCGGCATCCATTTGTTTGGAGCTAAAGTGACCTTGACCAATGTAACGGTCATCGGGAACTCCTCACTGCTCAGTACGGCGGCGGTCCTGCATAGGACAAATAGTGGAACGCTGACCATAAACAGCACGGTGCTGGCCAATCCGGGAAGCAGCAACTGCAGCGCACCTTTCGTGGGCGCGACCTTCAGCTACTCGAATGATGGGACCTGCGGTTTCGGCGCCACGCGCGACAACGCGGTGCTTGCGTTCGATCCGCTCGCGACCAACGGCGGCTTCACGCTGACGCACATGCCGCAGGCAGGCAACCCCGTCATCGACAACGGGGCCGGCGTCGGCTGCCCCAGCGTCGACCAGCGTGGCGTCACCCGGCCCTCGGGCATCGCGTGCGATGCTGGTGCCGTCGAGTACGTCGCCGGCGCACCGGCGCTGGCCACGGTCTTCGAGTACTACAACGCCGGCTTTGGACATTACTTCGTGACGTTGCTTCCGGACGAGATCGCCAAGCTCGACGCCGGTGTGTTCGTCGGCTGGACCCGCACCGGGCAGCAGTTCAATGTCTATCGGAGCACGGGCGCCAACCTCGTGCCGGTGTGCCGCTTCTTCACCGTTGCATTTCCCCCCAAGAGTTCGCATTTCTACGCGCCGCGAGGCTTTGGTTGTGAAGGGACTCTGCAAAACATGGATTGGCAGTTCGAAGCCGACGTCTTCTACACGCCATTGCCCAACGCCGGCGCACAGTGCCCGGCCGGGCATTTGCCGGTTTATCGCCTCTACAACAATGGGCAGGGGGGCGCACCCAACCATCGCTTCACCATCGACCCGGTGCTTCGAACGCAGATGATTGCGAGCGAATACGTGGGTGAGGGTGCGGGTGTCGGGGTGGGGATGTGCAGCCCGCAATGAACCGCTGAGCACGGGGCGCTCCGCATGGTGGCGCGCGTTGCTCGTGCGCGCGGCGGGGCAAGGCGCCGCCCGTCCCCAAGGAGTCGCGCCCACCGGGTTGGCGTGCACAGCCGTTCGTGCCTCACGCGCCGTTGTCCTACATGCACTTTCGCAGACGCCTATTGGACTAGGCCACAACGACTGCGCACTATCGTTCCCAGTCCACACGGAGCGAGCACGATGTCCTTGTCAATTTCCCGCCGCGCGACGGCGGTAGCGCCAGCCTTGCCGCTGTACGGCTGGCTGTTGATCGCCGCTGTGCTGGCGGCGTTGGCGTTGCCGGCATCCGCGCAAGCAGCGGCGCCGCAGGCAGCGACGCATTCCAGGGCGTCGAAGGCCGCGGCGCCCGTCAGCTTGCCGCCGCTCGCGAAGGGCGCGCGCGGACGTGCCGTCGTGCACGCGCAGGTGTTGCTGGATCGCGCGTGGTTTTCGCCGGGCGAGATCGACGGCGGATTCGGCGAAAACATGCGCCGTGCGGTGGCATCGTTCCAGGAGGCCACCGGTCTCAAGGCGACGGGCCGCATCGACCGTGCGACGTGGCAGGCGCTGGGGGCCGATACCGATTCCGGACTCACGCTGTACAAGGTTACCGATGCCGATGCGAACGGTCCTTACGAGCGTATTCCCGCCGACATGATGGAGCGCGCCACGCTCAAGCGCCTCGGTTACGAATCCACGCTGGAAGCGCTGGGCGAGAAATTCCACGCGAGCCCGGCGCTGCTGCGCACGCTCAATCCGCGCAAGAAATTCCTTGTGGGCGATGAACTGGTGGTGCCCGACGTGCAGTCCGCCAGGCCCGCGGGCAAGGCCGCGTCGGTGACGGTGCTGAAGTCCGTGCGCGTGCTGCAGGTCAACGATCGCGACGGCCGCGTGCTGGCGCAATTCCCGGTGAGCATCGGCGGCCCGCGCGACCCGTTGCCCGTCGGCAAGCTGAAGATCGCCAACGAAGTGAAGGACCCGACGTTCACCTACGATCCGGCGCTGCTGTGGGATGCGAAGCCCGGCTACACGAAGGTCGATCTGGCACCAGGGCCGAACAATCCGGTAGGTGACGTCTGGATCGGGCTCAGCAAGCCGCACTGGGGGATCCATGGCACACCGTCGCCGGCGATCGTCGGCCGCGAGGAGACCCATGGCTGCCTCCACCTGACGAACTGGGACGCGGCCAAGGTCTCGGCGCTGATCGCCCCCGGCTTCGTCATGGACGTGAAGGCAAAGTGATGCGGTCGCGCAAAGCACCTCGCTCCATCGTCGCCGCCGGCGTCGCCTGTGCGGCGGCGGGCGCGGCCGTGCTCGGCTGGGATATCGGCTGGCTCGACACCGCGCATGCCGTGGCCACCGAGAGCCTGCAGCGCAGCGCCCTGTCCACCGCGCCGATCGGGACGGCAAAGCCGCGCGCGGCGACGTACGCTCTGGTCGTCGCGCAGGCGCCGGCGCCGGCGGGCGCCGCCACCATCGACGCGCAGCTCGCCGCGCGCCAGTTGCACATTCCCGTTGCCGGCGTGTCGCCGCTTGAGCTGCGCGACTCGTTCGCCGAACAGCGCGGCGACAAGCCGCACGAGGCGATCGACATTCCCGCGGCCCGGGCGACGCCGGTCGTCGCCGTCGACGACGGCCGCGTCGTCAAGCTCTTTCACAGCGTTCCCGGCGGCCTGACGATCTATCAGTCGGACATGGCCGACGAGTACATCTACTACTACGCGCATCTCGGCAGCTACGCCCACGGCTTGCGCGAAGGCGATGGCGTGCGGCGCGGCGACGTGATCGGCTACGTCGGCAGCACCGGCAATGCGGCGCCCGACGCACCGCACCTGCACTTCGCGATTCTGCGCCTGCCGCCCGGCAAGGAGTGGTGGAAGGGGACGGCGATCAATCCGTTTCCATTGCTGACACGCAGCCTGCCGCCGCCGCGCGGCTGAACGACACGCGCCGTGACCGGAGTGCGCCCACGGCGCGTTGCGTCTCCGGGCGAGCGCTGGCGTACGCGCGGCCTGCCGCGTCCATTGCGCGCGCTACAGCGCCTGTTCGTTCCAGGCGGTCCCGGTGACTGGCCGATACTGGAACGATCCGGTCGCCGCCGCCACGCCTTCGTACACGCCACCGGTACCGACCAAAAATTCCTGCGAATCGAGGAGCGTGTTCACCAGCAGCGAGGCATTGAACGACGGGATGTCGATGCGGAACTGCATGAAGTACGTGATTCCCGTCTCGGGACTTTTCCACGTGCGGCCGATGGGGGTGACGGTGGATTCGACGAACCAGGTGGCGCCGCTGCCATCCTGCACCGTTGCGTGGCTGGCGGATGTCTTGTTCAATTCCGGCAGGCCCTGGTCGATCGTGGCGTAGTTGGAGATGCAGACGCCGTTGTCGAGCTGCATGTCCTGCAGGAACCACTTGACCGGATTGGCGGTGGACCCGAAGGCGCCGTACTCGTGGTCCATCCAGGTGACGCCGGAGACGGTGTGCTTCTCGCCGTCGATTTCGATCGACCCCGACGCCTGCATCCGCGTCAGCGAGAAATAGTAGTTGCTGGTCTGCAGCGTGCCGCCACCACCCTCGGGATTGACGCCGGTGCCCCAGACGAAGAACGGTCGGCCCTGCTGCGAAAACTGCAGGTCGAACTTCACCTGCGTCGACGTCGCCGTGTCGAGCATCAGTGCCTTCACCGTCATGTTTTTGGTCGGATCGCTGGCCGGCGAGTTCATCGCGATATACGTGTGGAAGGCCTTCGCCGTCGCGCCGCTGCCGCCGCCGCCGACGATCGTGACGGTGGGCACCGACGTATAACCGATGCCCGGACTCACGACGACAATGCTCGCGATGCCGCCCGCCGCGTCGAGCACGGCGATCGCGATGGCGCCGATGCCGCCGCCGCCGAGGATGGCGACGATTGGGTCCGACGTGTAGCCGCTGCCCGGCGTGACGACCGCGATGCCCGAAAGATGATTTTCCGCATCGCCCAACTTCGCATACCAGTTCTTGCTGACATCCGCTTCGGCCCACGTGGCGGGATCGAACATCAGCGGCGGCACGAACGGCGTGGTCCGCTGGTAGTGCTTCTGTTTCTCGACGTCGGTCAGCATGACCTGGCTGAACGCAAAGCCGTCCTTGGCGAACGATGCAGCATTGATCTCGAAGCCGAACGTCCGGCTGCCTGCCTTAAGCGTGCCGATGTGCCACCACCATTCCGTCGGCGCCCCGACGTGCTGGTACATGTCCTTGGGCAGCCGCAGGACGACATCCGATTCGGGGACCGGTTGCGGCGTGTCATTGGAGGATCCGCCGCCGCAGCCAGGAATGCCGGACAGTGGCACGGCTACGGCGGAGGCGGCGGCAAGCATGAAGCGGCGACGATGCATCGGGCATTTCCTTCGAGTGAACAAGCGCGAAAAAGCGCCGATGCGCGGCGCAGGGGGTCCGAACCCGGCGCGGATTCCGCCGCCAAAAGACGCTTTGGCGATGCTGGAACCCGCCGCCGGATCGGTGCGCGATACTGAGCAAGAGTTGTGCCGCCGATGCCGCGAGGTGCCGGCGACCGTTCAATGCATGCGCTGGTTCGCGAACCGGAACGCGCATCGCCACTCCCAGCGGGCCGAAGCCTGCGCTGGTCCATCCCTTGCCGACCACCTGCTCGCGCGTGCTTTCGCTCGTCGTGTAGCGGTGATCGCTCGAGGACGGCAACCGCCAGGGGTGACCGCGATGACCGGCGGTTGCCCGCCGATGCACGGTCGACGCGAAGGCAGCCCGTCGCGGACACGGTAAGCTTGCCACCGGGCGCCGTGGATGGCGCGCCCACTTTCCCTGGACGCAGTGCATGCGCAATCCGCAGCTGTGGCGCACCGTCGGTCTTGCCTTTCTCGCCAGCGGCATCGTCGCGGCGCTCGCGGCGTTCCTGGTGCCGGAGGCGCTCGCCGGCGATGGCCTGCGCGGGGGCCTTTTCGCGTATGGGCTGACGGCCGTGCTGTTCGGCGCGCTGGGTGCACTCACCGCGCATTCCCATGCGCGCGCCCGAGAAATGCTGTCGCGCGGCGACGACGTCATCGCGCGCTGGCATGTCGATGCCGCGTCCTGGCAGGCGTTCATCGCGTTGAACGCCCGGCTCAATGGCGCGCAGGGGGCACTGCTCAACGAATTCACCGTGCGCGACGAAGTGCCCGCGGCGGGGGTCGACGTCGTCGTCGGCAGGACGGCCGTGCAGATCGACGACAGCATCCATTCCCTGCCGAAGCGTGGCCCGCCGGAG
>JBDTNR010000121.1:0-8536 GCA_039933655.1 Betaproteobacteria bacterium
GGCATACGACAGCTTCGCGCAGCAGCTGCTCGCCGCGCGCATCCGGCCCGGGCAGTTCGTCTCGCAGCGCGAATTGTCGGCACTGACCGGCCTGCCGCTGGGCGCGATCCGCGAGGTCATCCCGCGGCTCGAAGCCGAGGGACTGCTGCTGACGGTGCCGCAGCGCGGGTTGCAGATCGCCAGCGTCGACGTCAGGCTGGTGCGCAATGCGTTCCAGCTGCGGCTGACGCTGGAGAAGGAAGCCGCGGCACAGTTCGCGACCAGCGCGACCGAAGCGCAGCTGGATACACTGGAAGCGGCCCACCGCAAAATCGTCGCCCAGGCGAAGCGCGGCGTGACGCCAACGTTGCTCGACGCCGCGCAGGCAGTCGACTGGGGCCTGCACGACACGATGATCGACGCGCTCGGCAACGAAATCATATCGGCGATCTACCGCGTCAACAGCCTGCGGATACGGCTGATCCGGCTCGATCGCGTCACGCTCAACGCCGAATCGTTGCAGCCGGCGATGGACGAGCATCTCGCGCTGCTGGCGGCGCTGCGCACGCGCGATCCGCAGTGTGCGATCGAAGCCATCGAAACCCACCTCACCCACGCGCGCAACCGCGCACTCGGAGTCTAGAAAATCCCATGCCCGCACGTACAACTCCCCTGCTCCATGGCCTGTGGTGCGCGACGCTGACGCCCATCGCGCGCGACGGCCGCATCGACCACGCCCGTTCCGCCGCGCACGTCCGCTGGCTGTTCACGCAGGGCGTGGACGGCATCGCGCCCTTCGGCACGACGGGCGAAGGCCAGTCGTTTTCGCTCGACGAGCGCCGCGAAGGCCTGGAGGCACTCCTCACATCGGGCATACCCGGCGCGCGGATCGTCGCCGGCACCGGATGCGCGGCGCTGCCTGAAACCGTGGCGCTGACGCGGCATGCCGTAGCCGCGGGATGCCGTGGCTGCCTCGTGTTGCCACCGTTCTTCTGGAAAGGCGTCACCGATGACGGCCTCTTCGCGTGGTACGCCGCCGTCATCGAACAGGTGGCCGACCCGCGGCTGAAGATCCTCCTCTATCACCTGCCGCAGGTGACGGGAGTGCCACTGTCGGTGGACCTGGTCGCCCGGCTCGCGGCGGCGTTTCCCGGCGTCATCGCCGGCGTCAAGGACAGCGAGGGCAACTGGGCGCACACGTCGGCCCTGCTCGAGCGCGTGCCGCAACTCACCATCGTCATCGGCCACGAGCCGCATCTGCCGCGGCTATTGCGCGCCGGCGGCGCCGGTACCATCTGCGGTGTCGCCAACGTGGAGCCGGGACTGGTGGGCGCGCTGCTCGCGCCGGCGGTGGCGCCGGACATCGAGTCACGCATCGCGCAATTCGTCGAGATCCTGTTCCGCCAGCCGTTCCTGCCAGCGTTCAAGTCAATGGTCGCCGACCGCCTGCACGACCCCGAGTGGCTGCACATGCGCGCACCGCTGCTCTCACTCGATGCGGCGCAGCGGCGGACGCTGCGCGCGGCACTCGCGGCGGCGGGTTTTCCCGCGGCGATGGCGGACGCACAACAGCAATGACCGGAGGCCGGCAACCATGACCGCTTCGCCGTTGACCCGCAATGACCTCGACGCGCTGGCCGCGTTCGACACGCCGACCGTCTGCAACGCCCTCGAGTTGCTGGACGCGAGCACGCAGGCGGGCGGGTATACGACGGAGCCATTTCTCTGCGGCTTTCCCGCGCAGAAGCCCATTGTCGGCTACGCGCGGACGGCGATGATCCGCTCCGCGCACCCGCTCGACGAGACGTCGCGGCGGCAGCGTGCGCTACGCGACGAATACTATCGTTACATCGACGACGGTCCGCGGCCATCGATCGTCGTCATCGAGGACATCGATGGCGACGATGCCGGCCGCGGCGCGTTCTGGGGCGAAGTGCAGTCGGCGATTCACGTCGGCCTGGGCGCCAGCGGCCTCATCACCAACGGCTCCGTGCGCGATCTCGACCAGTGGGCGCCGGGGTTGCAGTTCCTCGCCGCGCGCGTGGCGCCGTCGCATGCATATGCGAAGCCGGTGGGCTGTGGCACCGAAGTGCAGGTGTTCGGCCTGCGCGTGCGGCCGGGCGACCTGATCCACGCGGATCGCCATGGCGCCGTCATCGTCCCGCCCGCGCTCGTCCGCGGGATCCCGGACGCGGCGCGCACGATCGTCGCCCGCGAAGCGCGTATCCTGGCCGTCGCCCGCGGCGCCGGTTGCACGGCGGACAAGCTGATCGGCGTGTTCGCGGATCTCGACGCGCTGCATTGAGCGCGGCGCACGACTAAAGGCCTTCATGCTGCTGCGCATCCACCCGCTGCTCACGCCCGACCTGCTGCATGCGCTCGCGTCGATGGGACACGGCGACGAAATCGCTATCGTCGACGCCAATTTCCCGGCAGTCGCCGTTGGCCGGCGCGTGCTCGGCCTGCCGGGCGTCGATGCGCCGGCGGCGCTGGCGGCGATCCTCACCGTGTTCCCGCTGGACACCGCGGCGGAGCCGGCGGCGTTCACGATGGCAGTGACAGGCGACCCGCATGTGGTGCCGGAGCCGGTCGCCGCGTTCGCCGCCGTGTTCACCGAGCGCGGGCTTGCGGATGCCGAGATCGGCAGCCTCGAGCGACAGGTGTTCTACCAGCGCGCGCGCGCGGCGTTCGCCGTGGTACGCACCGGCGAGCTGCGCAAGTACGGCAATGTGCTGCTGGTCAAGGGCGTGGTCAACCGCTACGAACCGGCGTAGGACCGCGATGGTCGTCGTCTTCGGATCGGTCAACCTGGACCTGGTGGCGCGCGTGTCGCGGCTGCCCCGGCCGGGCGAAACGATCGCCGGCACGGGCTTCGCGATGGCGCCCGGCGGCAAGGGCGCCAACCAGGCGCTCGCCGCCCGGCGCGCGGGCGCCGCCGTGGCCATGTTCGGCGCGGTAGGCGACGACGCGTTTGCCGCCGCGGCGCTCGGCAACCTCGTCGCAGCCGGCGTCGATGTCGCGGGTGTTGCCGCCGTGCCGGCGTCGACGGGCGTGGCGCTCATCAATGTCGACGCCCGCGGCGAGAACGCGATCACCGTCGTCGCCGGCGCCAATGCCCACGCGCGTGCGGCGCTCGTCCCGGCGGCATCCATCGGCGCCGGCACCACGCTGCTGATGCAGCTCGAAGTCCCGGTGCCGGAGGTCGCGGCGCTGGCGGCGCGCGCCCGCGCGGCCGGTGCCGGCGTGCTGCTCAATGCGGCACCTGCGGAACCGCTGCCCGACGAACTGTGGCACACCGTCGACGTGCTGCTGGTCAACGAGCGCGAGGCGCTCGAGTACGCGAACGCGTGGCAGCTGCCGGCCGCGCCGGCCTCCTTCATCGGGGCCATGGACGCGCGCTTCGGCGTCGCGGTCGTCCTCACCCTCGGCGCGCGCGGCGCGATCACGCTGGCGGAAGGCGCGTTGCGCGAAGTCGCGCCACCGCCGGTCACCGTCGTCGACACGACCGGCGCCGGCGACGCGTTCGCCGGCGCGCTGGCCGCGGCGCTCGATCGCGGCGCGGCGCTGCCCGAGGCCATGGATGCCGCGGTCCGCGCCGGCGCCCTCGCCTGCACGCATCCGGGGGCGCAATCTGTACCTTAGCGAGGCCCCGCGGCACTAACGGGTAAAATGCGCTCGTCTCCACTCCTCTCGACTGGTCCGACCATGCGCGCACTCTCCCGCTACCTGCCCCGTGTCCGCTCCCTCATCGCCGTCGCGCTGCTTGCCCTGGCCGCCGTGCGTCCTGCCGCCGCCATCGACTGGACCGACCTCTGGTGGAACTCCAACGAAAGCGGCTGGGGCGTCAATTTCGTCCAGGCCGACGACTTCATCTTCGCGACGTTCTTCGTCTACGGCGCCAATCAGCAGCCCACGTGGTACACCGGCCAGATGTCGGTGGCGGCCAACGGCGTCTGGTCCGGGCCGCTCTACCAGACGACGGGGCCCTACTACGGCGGCATCTGGGACCCGACGCAACGGACCACCACGCAGGTGGGCGCGGTAACGTTCACGCCGGCGACGTCGTATGCCGGCACGCTGACCTACAACGTCAACGCCGTGAACGTGACCAAGGTCGTGACGCGGCAGACGTTGAAGCCGATTCCCCTCGGCGGCCCGTATTCAGGAGCCTATCTGTCGGTCTTCAGCGGCTGCAATGACGCATCGCTGAATGGCTCGGTCCGCACGTTCGTCGATTTCACCGTCACGCAGAACACCGGCGGTTCGCTGATCATCGATTTTGGAACGTCGGCGACGGCGACCTGCCGCCTGGCCGGTGGTTACTTCCAGGAGGGACAGCTCTACCGGATGCCCGACGCCGCCTATACGTGCGGCACGAGCTTCACGTCGACGGCGGCCGTGTCGCAGGTCAAGGCCACGGCGCAGGGCATCGAGGGCCAGTGGAGCGCGTCGGTCGCTTCCCAGTATCCAGGCTGCACCGAAACCGCGTATTTTTCGGCGGTACTGCTCTAGCCGCTGGCGGAACGCTCAACGGGGCCGTGTCCGCACGGCCTCGTAGAGCAGCACGGCCGCGGCGGCCGCGGCATTGAGCGATTCCATGCCGCCCGGCATCGGAATGCGGACGCTCAGGTCGGCCTCGCCGGCAAGCCGCGACGACAGTCCCGCACCTTCGTTGCCGATGGCGATCGCCAGCGGCCATCGCAGCGTCGTCGCATAGAGATCGGTCCCGCCATGCGCGAGGGCGGCGGCGACATGCCCCCCCTGCGCGCGGAACCGCAAAGCCCAGGCGGGAAGGTCGACGTCTTCCACGACATGCGTGAGGAAGTGCGCGCCCTGGCCCGCGCGCAGCACCTTGGGCGACCAAGCGAACGCGCAGTGCTTCGACAGCAGCACCTGGTCCACGCCCGCTGCCGCCGCGGTGCGCAGGATCGTGCCGACGTTGCCCGGGTCCTGCAGGTCGTCGAGCAGCAGGTGAAAGGCCAAAGGCGCCGGCAGCGCGGGCGCCGGCGTGGGAATCACGGCCAGCACGCCGACGGCCGCCGGCACCGTCGCCACTTCGGCAAACAGGGCGCCGGGTACCTGGATGACGTCGCTCGCAGGCAGGCGCGCAGCCAGCGCGACGATCCGCGGATCGTCGGCCATTTCCTCCACGACCAGCAACGTCTCCGGCGCGCCAACGCGATCCAGGTAAACGCCGATCAGATGCTCGCCTTCGAGGACGCAACGACCCGACTTGCGGCGGTCGCGCGACGACGCGATGAGCCGCGCGGCCGACTTCAGTCGCGGGTTCTGGCGCGAGGACGCGCGCTGCATCGTGGCTTCCAGGCGTACCGCGGCGGCTACTTGCGCGCGGGCTTGGCGCCGGGCGCGACCAGGGCCGGCGCCGGCGTCACCTTCGGCGCACCGCCGCCCGGCTGCAGCTGGAAGAACACTTCGTCGGAGCGGATCATGCCCAGCTCCGAGCGCGCACGCTCCTCGATCGCCTCGGAACCGGTCTTCAAGTCGCGGACGTCGGCGTCGAGCGCGTCGTTGCGCAGCTTCAGCCTGTCGTTGGCGTCGCGTTGCAGCGCGAGCTGGCGGTCGGTTTCGCGGACCTGCAGCCAGCCGCCCTTGCCCAGCCACATCGGATACTGCAGGGCGGCGATCAGCGCGACCAGGATGAGCGCGAGCCAGCGCAACTGTCGTGGGCGCTACGTGATGTTGAAGAAGGCATCGCGGCCGGGGTAGCTCGCAGCCTCCCCCAGGTCTTCCTCGATGCGCAGCAGCTGGTTGTACTTGGCGATCCGGTCGGAGCGCGACAGCGAGCCGGTCTTGATCTGCCCGGCATTGGTGCCTACCGCGATGTCGGCGATGATACTGTCCTCCGTCTCGCCGGACCGGTGCGAGATGACCGACGTGTAGCGCGCGCGCGTGGCCATTGTCACCGCCGCGAACGTCTCGGTCAGCGTGCCGATCTGGTTGATCTTGATCAGGATGGAATTGGCCACCCCCTTGGCGATGCCCTGCTTCAGGATTTTGGTGTTGGTGACGAAGATGTCGTCGCCGACGAGCTGGATGTTCTTGCCGAGGCGATCGGTCAGGTACTTCCAGCCCGTCCAGTCGTGCTCGGACATGCCGTCCTCGATGCTGATGATCGGATACTTGTCGCACCAGGTGGCGAGCACGTCGGCCAGTTCCTCGGATCCCAGGGAGCGGTTCTCCGCTTCGAAGCGGTACTTGCCATCCTTGTGGAACTCGCTGGCGGCGCAGTCCAGCGCCAACGCGATGTCGGTGCCCGGCGTGTAGCCGGCACGGTCGATCGCCTCGACCAGCAGCTGCAGCGCGGCCTCGTTGCTCGGCAGGTTCGGCGCGAAACCGCCTTCGTCGCCCACGGTCGTCGGCATCCCGCGCTCGTCGATCATCTTCTTCAGCGTGTGGAAGACCTCGGCACCGTAGCGCAGCGCCTCGCGGAAGCTCGGCGCGCCGATCGGCACCAGCATGAACTCCTGCATGTCGATCGCGTTGTTGGCGTGGGCACCGCCGTTGATGACGTTCATCAGCGGCACCGGCAGCTGCATCTGGCCGGCGCCACCCAGGTAACGGTACAGCGGCAGCGACGCCTCGTCGGCGCCGGCCTTGGCGACCGCGCAGGAGACGGCGAGGATCGCGTTGGCGCCAAGCCGACCCTTGTTGTCGGTGCCGTCCAGTTCGATCAGCGTGTGGTCGATGAAGCTCTGCTCGCTGGCGTCCAGGCCGAGGATCGCCTCGCAGATCTCCGTATTGACGTTCTCGACGGCGCGCATGACGCCCTTGCCGTGATAGCGCGCGGCGTCGCCGTCGCGCAACTCCACGGCCTCCTTCGAGCCCGTCGAGGCGCCCGATGGCACCGCGGCGCGGCCGGAGACGCCCGACTCGAGGACGACGTCGGCTTCGATGGTGGGGTTGCCGCGCGAATCGAGGATCTCGCGGGCGATGACGTCGACGATGGCGCTCATGTTCAGTGGTCAGTAGTCAGTGGTCAGAAGTCAGTTGCGGCAGTGGCGCGCGCAGTCCGGTGCGCGCCATCAGAGGCGCGATGCGCAATTGCGTCACTCGGGGATCTCATAGTCGCAGATCACCCAGTCGGCGATCTCGCGCAGTGCGGCGACGACCTCCTGGTGATCGGGGTTCGGCCCGTACGCCTCGAGGTCCGCCCGCGTGGCGAACGCCATGTTGATGCCGTAGTCGTAGGCGATCGGGCGATCGGTGACGTTCAAGCCGTGCTCGAAGCGCACGATGCCCTTGCATTTGTGCTCCAGCGCGGCGAACTTCGCCTGCCACACGGGCACGCGCGCATCGGCGCGCGTGATGCCGGGCTTGAACTTGATGAGTACCAGATGAACGAACATGCAGTCTCCGGGAGAGGTCCGGCGTCAGGCCGGGGCAGCGGCCATCATTTCAATTTCCGGGAAGCCGCGACGCTTGGCCGCGACATCGAGTTCGACGAGGGTTTCGAGAAGCTCGCGCATCCGCGGCAGCGGCCACGCGTTGGGACCGTCCGACAGCGCCTTTTCGGGCTGCGGATGCGTTTCCATGAAGAGGCCCGCCACGCCGGCCGCCACCGCGGCCCGCGCGAGCACCGGCACGAATTCGCGCTGGCCGCCCGACGTCGTGCCCTGCCCGCCGGGCAGCTGCACCGAATGCGTGGCATCGAAGACGACCGGGCATCCGGTATTGCGCATGATCGCGAGCGACCGCATGTCGGAGACCAGGTTGTGATACCCAAACGACGCGCCGCGTTCGCAGACCATGATGTTGTCGGTTCCGCTGGCCGCACGGGCCTTGGCCACGACCTGCGCCATGTCCCCTGGCGCCAGGAACTGGCCCTTCTTGATGTTGACGGGCTTGCCGGCCGCGGCCACCGCCTGGATGAAATCGGTCTGGCGGCACAGGAACGCGGGCGTCTGCAGCACGTCGACCACGGCCGCCACGGTGGCGATCTCTTCGGTCGTGTGCACGTCGGTCAGTACCGGCACTTCGACATGGCGGCGGACGTCGGCCAGGATGCGCAGGCCCTCGTCCATGCCGGGGCCGCGAAACGACGCGTGCGAGCTGCGGTTGGCCTTGTCGTACGACGATTTGAAGATGAACGGAATGGAAAGCGATGCGCAAATGGACTTCAACTCGCCGGCGACGTCGATCTGCAGCTGCCGCGACTCGACGACGCACGGTCCGGCGATCAGGAACAGCGGGCGGTCGAGCCCGACGTCGAAGCCGCAGAGCTTCATCGGGCGGTGGCGCGCAAGCGCGTGCGCCAACACGGCATGTTCGAAGTCATGCGCACACTCGTGGAGTCATCGCACCGCACCGCGCGTCAGATCGACGCGACCAGCTCGGCGACCGCGTGCACGGCGTCGCCGCGCGCGCGCCGCTGCTGGTCCAGCGCCGCCTTGACGAAGCTGACGAAGAGCGGATGTCCGCGGCGCGGATTCGACGTGAACTCGGGATGGAACTGGCAGCCGAAAAACCACGGATGGCCCGGCAGCTCGACCATCTCGACCAAGTCGCCGGCCGTCGCGCTCTTCGCGCGCGCCCACAC
>JBDTNR010000122.1:0-8527 GCA_039933655.1 Betaproteobacteria bacterium
AGCCCGCTGGCAGGAAAGGCGATCGCCTGCGCGGTCGCGACCTGCCAGGCCGCCTCGTCCCACAACTCGAATTTCTGACCCTGCCCGACCAGCACCGCGTGCTTGTCGAGATTTGCGTACCGGCGAAGTTCGGGTGGAACCAGGATGCGGCCGGCGGCGTCGATCTCGACGTCGTCGGCGTGGCCGACGATGAGCCGCTGCAGCGAACGGAGCGGCTCATTGAACGACGACAGCGCCATCAGCCGCGCCTGGATCGGTTCCCACGCGGCAAGCGGATAGAGCAGCAGGCAGCGCGACGGATCGGCGGTCAGGACCAGGCGGCCGTCACCGTTCGGGGCCAGGGCATCGCGGTGCTTGGCGGGAATGGCGAGCCGGCCCTTGGCGTCCAGCACCAATTGCGTGATGCCGCGGAAGACGGGCGGGCGCGAACCTCCCCCACCCGTGCCGCCGGCCATCCCCGCCGCGTCGCCCGCCTCTCCCGCCACTTTGTCGTCTCCTCGTTGTCGGGGTCCAGGCGAGGATTTGTTTCCGGCTGGCGACGGCTGGTTGCCGACTCTGACGAAAACCCCACTTTGACCCACTTTTTACCACTTCGGCGAACTATACGCGTGTACTTCGCGCCGGGTCAACGCTTTTCCGGTTTGCGAACAATGACTTAGCGCCGGATTTGCAACAATCTACTTTTGATCTAATAAATAGAGACTTAGAGTGTAATTCACATGTAACTTCAGAAGTCCCCAGGCACCCGAATCCCACATTCGAACGATCGTTCGACGAGTTGTAGGAAACATCGGCGATCGAGGACGATCCGCTGCGTTCCAGGCAGGCGGAATGCGCGATGCGGCCGCCAATCCACCGGCCGGCCACCCATGTCATTTGCATAAAATGTCGTGCGCCGCGCGGCACGGACGGCAAACCGACGGTGCGGTGTCCAGCCGCCCGGTTCTGCCGCGGTTCCCCCGTCGCTTAAGCCTCCGGCGGCACCTCCCCAACCAACGGGCGTCCCACCGTGCCCAGCCGATGACCGCGCACGTTCATCGCCGCAAATTCGCCGCGATGTCGTTCGCGGCGCCCCTTAAGGGCGCACGGCGCGATGGACGCGGGACATCGATTTCGACGCGGCAGGCGACGGCCACCATCCCCCGCTGTCACTCGAGTGGTTCGACTTGGAAGCCGCGCGCTGCGCGAGCCGCATCGACGGCGCAACCTGCTCGTGCACACCGGCGCGCGGCTCTATTGCGTTCACGGACCGCCGCGGGCCACCGGTGTCGAGTCGACACCGCGCGCGAGGCGGACCTACTATCGGCCCTTTGCCACTTTGGAAAGCAGCCCATGCATCGTCACCTCCCGCTCCTCTTCGCCGTCGCGTGGCTGTCGATCACCGCTGCCGCGCAGGACCTGCCACCCGGCACGACCGTCAGCAGCACGTCGCTGACGGGGATCACGCAATTCGATACGGATCTCGACGAGGGCGGCAGCTTTCGATGGGCCGGAGGCATCGCGTCAGCGTCGCTGCTGCGCCAGTTCACGCCGCAGTTCGCCGCCGGGCTCTCGCTGCAATACGGCTACCAGCAATGGAGCTTCAGCGATCCCGCAAAGTTCGGCGGCAAGGCGCCGTGGCGCGACATCAACCTGCCGCAGTTCGGCGCGAGTTTCATCTACGCGCCCACCGAGGACTGGACGATCATCGTCTCGCCGTCCGTCGAATGGGCGTACGCCAACGGCGCCAGCGCCGGCGATGCGCTGAGCTACGGCGCCGTCGTCATCGCGACGAAGGACCTCTCGCCGACGCTGACGCTGGGGCTCGGAGCGGCGGTGTTCCGCCAGATCTACGAGACGAGGGCCTTTCCGTTCATCGCCATCGAATGGCAGATCGACGACCACTGGAAACTGTCCAATCCCTTCCCGGCCGGTCCCGCTGGCGGGGCCGGCCTCGAGTTGACCTATGCGTTCGGCAACGGCTGGGAGGCCGGGTTCGGCGGCACCTACCGGTCGTTCGCGTTCCGCCTGGACCAGGACGGCCCGGTGCCGGACGGCATCGGCAAGCAGAGCTACATTCCTGTTTTCTTCCGGTTGTCGCGCACAATGGGCAAGCAGGCGCAGATCGACCTTTATGCCGCCGCCCTTGCCAACGGCAGCCTGAACGTGAAGAATCAGGCAGGTAACGACCTCGCAGACGACGATTACCGCACGGCGCCCGCCCTCGGGCTCACGTTCCGGTACCGGTTCTAATGCGTCTGTGCACCCACAGGAGGCGCCATGGCCACACCCGCCCGCCACATGCTGCGCAGTATTGCGACGGCGCTTGCCGTCGCGCTCACGCTTGCCGGATGCGCGACACGGTTCGACGCCAGCGGCAACCGCATCTATGTCTGGCAGTTCGGGCAGGACACCGACCGCGCGATCGATTACTCGAATCCGCGGCTGCCGCTGCTGCCGCGGACCAAGCCGCTCGACGCGCTGTGGCCGATCCCGAGCCCGTACGAGTTCAACGACCTGTCGCGCTACTCGTTCCTGACGCCGGCCGCGCCGTTGGACGGTCTGACCATCCGCGTCGGCGATAATGCGGCCTGTGCCGCCTCCTGCAAACCGTTTGCGCGTCTCGCGCTGCTGGCTCCTCGCGCTGACGCTCGCGGTGGCAGCCTCGTTTCCGCCTCCCGCTGACGCCCAACCGCTGACCGCAGCGCCGGCCGGCGCCGACCTGCTCCACGCCGACGACGCGATCCGCTACCGCGTCGACGTCGTCGCGCCGGCGCCGATCGCCGCGACGGTCCGCGCGGCCGTCGACCTCATCCGCTGGCAGGATTTTGCGGACATGACGGAGGACCTCTTTGACCGTCTCGCCCGCGACGCCGTCGCCCAGGCGCGCGAAGCTGCCGCAACCCTGGGGTATTTTTCGGCGGGCGTCGACATCACGGTCGACCGCTCGACGCAGCCGGTGACGGTGCAGCTCGCGGTGACACCGGGCCCGCCCACGACGATCGTCGGCGTCGCGGTCGATGTCACCGGGCCGGCCACCGACGCGCCGGCCGGCGTCGCGGCGATCGCGAAGCTGCGCGACGAATGGCTGCTGCCGCGCGCGGCGACGTTCCGGCAGCAGACGTGGACCGCCGCCAAGGAACGCGCCATCGCCACGCTCGCGGCCAGCCCCTATGCCGCGGCGAAGATCGTCGCCAGCGAAGCGCGCATCGATCCGGAAGCGCAGAGTGCCGAGCTCTCCATGACGATCGACAGCGGCCCGCCGTTCCGCATCGGCGCCATCGACGTGCAGGGCCTGCAGCGCTATACGCCCGAGCTGGTGCGCAACTTCGCCAACGTCCATCCCGGCGACCTCTACGGCGAGCAGTCGCTCGATGACTACGTGCGACGCCTGCTGGGCTCCGGCTATTTCTCGAGCGTGCAGGTGTCGATCGACACCGACGTCGAGCAGGCGGACAACGCGAAGGTGACGATGTCCGTGATCGAATCGCCGACCAAGCGGCTGGAGTTCGGCGCCGGGTACTCGACCGACACCCAGTACCAGGTGAGCGCCGCCTACAACGACGTGAACCTCGACGGCCGCGGGTTGCAGATGTACACGAGCCTGCGGATCGAATCGAAGATCCAGCAGGCCGACATCCGCTTCGTGCGGCCACCGACGTCCGGCGGCTGGATCGACACCTACGCGACGGGCGCGCAGCGTACCGACATCGAGAACCTGATCACGCGGACCGCCGCCATCACCTATCGCCGGCGCGCCATCGACGAGCGGCGCACGCCGGCGTTCGGCATCGGCTTCTACATCAACGAACAGACGCCGTCGGGCGCACCGAGCGAGTCGTCGCACGCGCTGTACGTCGACGGCGAATACACGTGGCGCAACGTCGACGACCTGCTGTCGCCGACGCGCGGTTGGATGGCGAACTTGCAGCTGGGCGCCGGGCTCCCCGGCGTATCGACGGAAGAATTCGGCCGGGTGATCGGCAAGGTGGTCGGCTGGTGGCCGTTCTCGCGCTCCGACCAGCTGACGGCGCGCCTGGACGCCGGCGTCGTGATCGCGCAGTCGCGAGTCGGCATTCCGTCGAACTTCCTGTTCCGCACCGGCGGCGACACCACCGTGCGCGGCTACGCGTTCGAAAGCCTGGGCGTGTCGGTGGGCGACGCGATCGTCGGCGGGCGCTACTACGCCGCCGGCAGCATCGAGCTCGATCACTGGGTCACGGAAACGTGGGGGCTCGCGGCTTTCGTCGATGCCGGCAACGCCACCGACACGCTGCAGAAGTTTGATCTGGCGGTGGGCTACGGCGTGGGCGCGCGGTTGCGCACACCGGTCGGACCGTTCCGGCTCGACGTCGCCTATGGCGAGCAGGCGAAGAGCGTGCGGTTGCATTTCTCGGTGGGGCTGTCGTTTTGAGCAACGACGAAGCGACGATGGCCGCGCCGCCGCCCGTACCGCGCCGACGGCGGCGGTGGCCGCGCGCGCTGCTGGGGTCCGCATTGCTGCTGGTGGCGCTGCTCGTGGCGCTGCTCGGCGGCGCCTATGCGTTCCTCGGCACGCAAGCCGCGCTCAACTACGTCGTGCAGCGCGCGATCACCGAAGGCGAAGGCCACCTCGCCATCGAGGGCGCAGAGGGTTCGCTGTTGTCGACGGTGCGCGTGTCGCGCATCACGTGGCAGGGCGACGAGGTCGATGTCGAGGCGCGCGACATGGCGCTCGCCTGGTCGCCGTGGGACCTCGTCTCGCGGCGGTTCATCGTGCATGGACTGGGTGCCAAGTATCTCGCGTTCGACATCAAGAAATCGTCGAGCACGCCGACGGGACTGCCGACGAGCCTCGCGCTGCCGCTCGAAGTGGACATCCGCAACATCGGCGTCCAGCGCCTCGAATGGAAGACCGGCGAAGGCAGCGGATTCGTCACCGGCGTCACGTTCGGATACGCGGGCGGCGCCACGGTACATGCGGTGCGCGAACTGCGCTTCGTCACCGTCAACGGCACGCTGTCGGGCGCGGCGCAAGTCGCGGCGACGGCACCGTTCGCGCTGACCGGCAAGCTTGCCTTCGAAGGCGATGCCGCGTTTCGCGCCGGACAGGCGACACTCGCCGTCGACGGCACGCTGGAGCGGATCGGCATCGACGCGCAAGGGTCGTTCCGCAACGCGGCCGTGAACGCGAAGGCGACGCTCACGCCGTTCGCCGCGGCGTTCCTCGTCGCCGCCGCCATCGATGCGCGCGACGTGGACCTCGCGCAGTTCCTGCCCGCGATGCCTGCCACGACGCTCACGCTGAAACTGGCCGCTCGCCCCGAGGGTGCCGGTTTCGCCGGGACGCTGTCGGCGCGCAACGAAGCCGCTGGTCCGCTCGACGCCGGGCGCGTTCCCGTCACCGCGCTGACATCGCGCTTTGCCTGGGACGGCAACGTGCTGTCACTGTCCGCCGTCGACGCGCAGTTCGACGGCGGCGGCCGCGCCACCGGCAGCGCCACCATTCCCGTCGACGGCGGGCCGGTGGGACTCGATCTCGCGCTTGCCGACGTCGACCTCGCGCGCCTGCAGACGACGTTGCTCGCCACACGACTGTCGGGCACGCTCGCCGCTGCAGTGACGCAGGACCGCCAGGTCGTGCGCGGCGACCTCCGTCAGGGCGATCTCGGACTGGCGTTCGCCGCTACGATCGCGCAGCGCCAACTGACGCTGGAGCGCATTCGCGCGCAATCCGGCGGCGGCGAACTCACCGGCAGCGGCACGCTCGAATTCGACGGCGCGCGCGCGTTCACGGTGAAAGCGCGCGCGGCGCGGTTCAATCCGGCGCGCTTCGTCGCGATGCCCGACGCCGAGTTGAGCGGGACGATCGACGCGCGCGGCACGCTCGCGCCGCAATGGAACGTCACGGCGAACGTCGCGCTGGACAAGGGCAGCCGGTTCGCCGGCGTCGACGTGGCCGGGACGGCGAAGGCGCAGGTCACCCCCGGTACGGCGCGCGACGTCGCGGTGAACCTGCGGGCCGGCACCGCGACGATCGCCGTCACCGGCGCCTACGGGACGGCGGCCGATACGCTCGCGTTCAACGTCGACCTGCCGCGCGTGGCGGAACTGCGGCCGCTGCTGGCGCGCTATGCGAAAGTCGCCGTGCCGGAGCCGTTCGCCGGCGCGCTGCGCGCGCGCGGCACCCTGTCCGGCCTCGTGGGCAGCCAAGGTTTTTCCGTCGACGTCCATGGCGAAGGCCTGCAATGGGGCAACGCCATTCGCGTGGCCACGCTCGACGCGAACGCAAGCGCGGCGCCCGGCAGCGGCGCCGCGGGTGCCGTACCGCTCGAGGCACGGCCGGTATCGCTGACGCTTGCCGCGACGCGCGTCGTGGCGGCGCCGGGCGAACTCGCGACCGTGCGCGCGAACGTCACGGGATCGCTCGCCCAGCACCGCGCCACGCTGTCCGCGACCGGCGACGCTATCGATCTCACCACCGCGCTGGCCGGCGGCCTCGTCACCACCCGGCGTACCGACGGCGCCGTGGAATCGGCCTGGAAAGGGTCCGTCGAAGCGCTGGCCAATCGCGGCGCCTACGCGTTCAACCTCGACGCGCCCGCTACGCTCGTGCTCGCGCGGGACCGCGTCGAAATCGGCGCCGCGCGCATGAAGGTGGCCGACGGCCGTGCCGACCTTGCGAGCCTCGCGATCGTCGACGGCCGAATCAGCACGACGGGTTCGTTCACGGGCATTCCGGTGGCCGCGCTCGCCCGGTTCTCCGGCACCGCGCTGCCGTTCCCGTCGACGATGGCGATTGGCGGCGAGTGGTCGCTCGCCGCCTCGCCCCGACTCAACGGCACCGTCCTCATCCGGCGCGAAAGCGGCGACTGGTATGCGTCGGAAAGCACCACGCTCGATCCGGCCGACCTGGCGCTCGGCATCACCGTGCTCGAATTGTCGGCGCGCTTCGCCGACGACGCGCTCACTGCCAACGCGCGCTTTCGTTCGGCGCGCGCCGGTACCGCCGACGCCAACGCGACGCTCGCCGCCGGCACCGTTCCCGGCCGCGTAGCGACCGACACGCCGCTGGCGGCCACGGTCACCGCCGACCTGGCGTCGCTCAAGCCGCTGCAGCCGTGGCTCGGCACGCTGGCGGTGATGGATGGCCGCGCGCACGTGGCGCTCGCGGCGCGCGGCACGCTCGCGCAGCCGATCCTCACCGGTACGCTCGACGGCGACGCGCTGCGCTTCGACCTTCCGCAGTACGGCGTGCATCTGAAGGACGGTCGGCTGCGCGCAAGGCTCGCGGAGCGCACGCTCACGCTCGACGAATTCTCGTTCGCCGGCGGCAATGGGCGGTTCGCCGCGAAAGGCACGCTGGCACGCGCCGGCACCGAAAAAACATCCGCTGATGCTGCTGCCGCGCGCGTCGAGTGGCAGGCGACTGATTTCACGATCGTCAACCGGCCGGACCTGCTCCTCGTCGCCGACGGCAAGGGCACGCTGGCGTTCGAGAACGGGAAGCTCGCGCTTGCCGGCAGCATCAACATCGACCAAGGACGCATCGCGTACGAGCGCACGTCGGTGGGCACGCTGTCGGACGATGTCGTCATCGTCGGGCAGCCGCGCAAGGATGCCGCGGGCGCCTCGATGCGCGACCTGCCGCTGGCGCTCGACGTCGAAGTGACGCTGGGCCGCGATTTCCGCTTCACCGGCGAAGGCCTCGATACGCGGCTCGCGGGACGCGTCCGCGTCGTCACCGCGCTGAACGGGTCGTTGACGGCGAAGGGGACGATCCGCGCCGTGGCGGGGACGTATATCGTGTTCGGCCAGCGGCTCGACATCGACCGCGGACGGCTGCTGTTCGATGGGCCGGTCGACAATCCGGCGCTGGACGTCGTCGCGCTGCGCAAGAACCTCGCCGTCGAAGCCGGCGTCGAGCTGTCGGGTACGGTGAAGGTGCCGCGGGTGCGGCTGGTATCGAACCCGCCGGTGCCGGACGGCGAGAAACTCGCGTGGTTGCTCACCGGCCAGGGGTTGGACCGCGCCAACCGCGCGGACCTGGCGGCGTTGTCGGCGGCATCGGCGTCGCTGCTCGGACAGGGCAAGAAGCCGATCACCACGCAGATCGCCAATACGGTGGGCCTGGATGACATCTCGGTGCGCGAATCCCCGTCCTCCGTCGTCGGCGGCACGTCGGGACAGGTGGTGGCGTTCGGCAAGCGCATCTCCGACCGCCTGTCGCTCGTCTACGAGCAGGGCCTGACCGTTGCCACGAATGCGCTGCGCATCGAGTACGCGCTGTCGCGCACTCTGACGCTGCGTGCGGAAGCCGGCACCGTCAGCAGCGCGGGCATCTACTATCGCCGCAGCTACGACTGACGCCACCGCCCGGTCTTGAAGGCCGTTGCAGGTCTGCATCGTCGCCCGCGGGCCCGATCCGGCGCGAACGCGGCCAACCTGACCGAAGCCTTTCTCGCTGCCGTGGCGCAGTGCGCGGGCCATGACCAAGGTTCGCGCAATTCTTATGCATTTGGCATAATTCACCCCACGGGTGCCACAACTCTGGCGTGGATCTTGCGAT
>JBDTNR010000123.1:0-8521 GCA_039933655.1 Betaproteobacteria bacterium
AGCAGGACGGCGATCGTCGTACCGAGGAAAACGGCGGTCCACATGCCTGCCATCATACGAAATGAGGGGTCAGACTCTCAATTCGCTTGACCCTCAATTCGCACAAATGCGGGTCTGATCCTCAATTCGTCGGCTGGGTGGCGGGGAGCGCCAGCGATTTGCGAAAACGGTTGAGTTGCTGCACCGTTTCGAAGGACTCGCCGAACAGCAACGAAAGATTCTTCAGGATCATGGCAATCACGCGTTTTTCCCAGTGCACATCGAAACGGATCTGCTCGTCGAGCCAGCGCTCGAGCCACACGGGATCCGGCAGTCGGCTTTGCACCGTATCGTTCGGGAACATCCCGCGGTTCACATGCAGGCTCGTCGGATGCAACGGCTTGCCGGCGCGGGCGGCGCTGGCCATCAGCACGCCGATCTTCGCGAACGCCCGCTTGGCCTCCGCGCTGCCGCGCTCGACGGCGCGCTTCATGAAGCGCAGGTACGCTCCGCCATGGCGCGCTTCGTCACGGGAAATGAGCTCGTAGATCTTCTTGATCACCGGTTCCGTATGCCATTCCGCCGCGCAGCGGTACCAGTGATTGAGCCGGATCTCACCGCAGAAATGCATCATCAGCGTCTCGAACGGCGGCGCCGGATCGAACTCGAAGCGGACGGCATGCAGTTCCTGCTCGGTCGGCACGAGATCGGGACGGAAGCGCTGCAGGTACTCCATCAGCGCCAGCGCGTGCTTCTGCTCCTCGTAGAACCAGATCGACATGAACGCGCAGAAATCGCTGTCGTCGCGGTTGTCGCGCAGGAACATCTCGGTGGCCGGCAAGGCCGCCCACTCGGTGATCGCATTCATCTTGATGGTGCGCGCCTGCTCGTCGGTCAGGCGGGTCGGGTCGAATTCGTGCCATGGCACGTCCTCGTCGAGGCGCCAGCGCACGGCTTCGAAGGCCTTGAAAAGCTCGGGATATAGCATCTCGCGATCTTTGACGTCGGTCGCGCGAATTGTACCTGTAAGGGAGGCGGGACCCCTTGTCCCGACCGCGTGACGGAGTTTTGGCCGCTCACGGCCGGAATGCACCGCCACCTCCGCGCTGGCGACCCGCCTCTGGACGTTGGCGATCCCCGTGCAGGCGCTTCGCATCCTCTCAAACAGGCACCGTGCCGCCGTCGACGACCTGCCGGCACGAGGACCCCGGCAGCGGAGCGACAGCGCCGGACCGGGGCAACAGGTCGCAGCGCCCTGCGGTGAACGCGTACGCGGAACGCAGGTGGCCGCCGTGGCGCTGGAAACTTCGCGTCAGGTGGGCTGGGACACGCGATGCGTGCGCCAGCTGCGCAACGCGTTGATCGTCGATGCGAGGTCCGGGATCAGCACGATGCCCGGCATGGTCTTGCGGACGCGCCGCGTCATTTCGCCGCCCGCCCACAGCGTGACAGGCGCCGGCAGCTCGCGGCGCAGCGTCGCGAGTCCGTCGGTGGCCTGGCGCACCGGGAACGCCGCGGAAAACGACAGCGCGACGATGTGCACCTTGTGCGCGAGGGCGGCACGGCGAACGTCCTCGAGCGGCGTCTGCGGACCGAGCGATATGCACTGCACGCCTTCGGGCACCATCATCGCCTCGACCATCAGCAGCCCGAGACCGTGCTGCTCGGCGGGAAACGTCGTCAGCAGCATCCGCGGCGTGCCGGACTGGCGCGGAAACGCGTTGATCGCGGCGCGCAGCGCCACCTGCAGCTGCTCGGTGTACAGATGCTCCTCGAACACCTGCAACTCGCCGCGCATCCAGGCGTCGCCGATGGCGCGGTTGAGCGGCGTGATCGTGTCGAGGACGAACCGCTGCAATCCCAGCCGCATGACCAGGTTGGCGAGAGCGTGCTGCAGGGCCGTGACGTCGTGCGTCTGCAGCATCGTCAGCACGTCGCGCTCGAGCGACGGTGTCAGCGGGTCCTGCCGCGGCGGCGTCCGCGCGTCCGCCATCGCGTTGAGCTCGGTCAGCGCCAGGCCGATGATCTTGCCCGGGCGCAATCCGACGTCCATCAGGCGCTTCATCGCGCGCAACTTGCCGACGTCGGCGGCCGTGTACTGGCGTTCGCCATTGTCATCGCGCTTAGGCTTGGGGAAGCCGTACCGGCGCTCCCACATCCGCAGCACGTCCTTGGACAAGCCCGTGTCGCGCTCGACGGCGCTGATGTTGAGAAGCAGTCCCTGGAGTTCCAAAGGTTTGTTCATGTTGTCTTGGACGAAACGTTGACAATACCCGAAAACAGCCTTATTGTACGACCTGGAGGCCGTTATGTCTAGGACAATGTATCCATTTCACTTCAATCAAAGCCGCCGCACATGCGGGCTGTCGGCGCTGCGCGCCTTCGTGGCCGTGATTCTCGTCGCCGGCGCGCCGCACGTACAGGCCGGTGACTACTTCGACGACCAGTCCGTCGTGAAGGCTCTCCGGCCGGTGATGCCGGCCATCTGGTTGCAGGCGGCGGCGCAAACACCGCCAGCCTCCTGCGCGCCGCTCCTGCACCACACGTTCAACCTGCTGCAGACAGGCGAAGCCCAAACGCTGTGCCGCTACCAGGGCATGGTGCTGCTGATCGTCAATACCGCGAGCTTCTGCGGCTACACGACGCAATACGAGGGCCTGGAAGCGCTGTATCGCAAGTACAAGGGGCGCGGGCTGGTCGTCGTCGGATTCCCGTCCAACGATTTCGGCGGCCAGGAACCTGGCACGAACAAGGAGATCGCCGAGTTCTGCCGCACGACGTACGGCGTGCAGTTTCCGCTGTACGAGAAGACGACAGTGACGCAACTCTCGCGCAACGCACTGTACGCCGACCTCGCCAAGGCCACCGGGCAGGCGCCCAAATGGAATTTCCACAAGTACCTGGTCGACCGCGATGGCCGCGCCGTCGCCAGCTTCGCAAGCGGCGTCACGCCAGATGCGCGTGAGTTGACGACGCTGCTCGAGAAATTGCTGGACGCGAAGCCGGCGGCCGCCAAGGGCTGACGCGACGGCGCCGGCGAAGGCGCCGGCGAATCCAGTCGCGGCCGTTCTGCGTATGTCGAAGTAAGGCAACGCCGCGGTGCGTGCCGCCATCGGGCAGCCGGCGTCGAGGATTCCCGCGCGTCCCACCGTTCTACCAACTTTCAGGATCTCGCCCCGTGCGTATCGCAATCGTAGGTGCCGGCATCGCCGGCCTGGGATCAGCTTGGCTCCTGCAACGGCAGGGGCATGCGGTGACGCTGTTCGAGGCCAATCGCTATCTGGGTGGCCACACGGCGACCGTCGACGTCACGCTCGACGGCGCTACCTTTCCGGTCGATACCGGATTCCTGGTGTTTAACGACCGCACCTACCCGAAGCTGCTCGAGCTGTTCGCGGAGCTGGGTGTGGCCAGCACGGCGAGCGAAATGTCGTTCTCGTGCCGGGTGGATCGCGCCGGGCTCGAGTGGTCGGGCACCAGCGCCGCGGCGCTGTTCGCGCAGCCACGCAACGCCATGCGTCCGGCGTTCTGGCAAATGCTCGCCGACATCCTGCGCTTCAATCGCGCGACCACGGCGCTGCATGCCGGCGGCGACATGTGGTCGGTGTCGCTGGGCGAATACCTGGAGGCCGAGGGCTACGGCATGCCGTTCCGCGACTGGTATCTGTTGCCGATGGCCGCGGCGATCTGGTCGTCGCCGCGCCGCGAAATCCTCGACTTTCCGCTGCCGGCGTTCATCCGCTTCTGCCACAACCACGGGCTGCTGCAGATCCTCGACCGCCCGCAATGGCGGACCGTGCAGGGTGGTGCGCGCACGTACGTGGAGAAGATCGCCGCGCAACTGCCCGACGTCCGCATCACGACACCCGTGCGGCGCATCGTCCGCCACCGCGATTACGTGACCATCGATACCGGGGATCACCCAGTAGAGCGCTTCGACCAGGTGGTGCTCGCGTGCCACAGCGATCAGGCGCGCGCGCTGCTCGCCGACCGCTCGCCGCAGGAGGATCGG
Organism: Betaproteobacteria bacterium; assembly: GCA_039933655.1. Lineage (GTDB taxonomy): Bacteria > Pseudomonadota > Gammaproteobacteria > Burkholderiales > Casimicrobiaceae > VBCG01. The sequence continues at coordinate 3,992 of JBDTNR010000123.1, forward strand.
CTGCTGTCGGGCGTGCGCTACCAGCCCAATCGCGTAGTGCTCCACACGGATCCGGCATTGCTGCCGCGCGCGCGCCGCGCGTGGTCCGCGTGGAATTACCTGGCGGTCGATGATCCCTCCGGCGCGCGGCCAGTCGCCGTCTCATACCTCATCAACAAGCTGCAGCCGCTGCCGTGCCGGACGCCGGTCATCGTCACACTGAACCCACCGTTCGAACCCGCGGCGACGCACGTGCTGCGCGAGTTCACCTACGACCATCCGTTGCTGGACGGCCTCGCGGTCGACGCGCAACGCGGTATCGCGGCGCTGCAGGGACGGCGACGCACGTGGTTCGCCGGCGCGTGGCTGGGCTTCGGCTTCCACGAGGACGGACTGGCCTCGGCGCATGCGGTGGCCGCCGCCATCGGCCACGCCGTTCAAGCGCCCGCCGCATCGCCCGCGGCGGAAGCGCTCGCCGCGTGAGGCACCCACGATGACCGCCCGCCTTCCCGACAGCGCCGTGCGCGCGCCGCGCACTGCGGGCGCGGCGGCGGGCCCGGCCTTTGTCGCCGGCGAAGTGATGCACCGGCGCACGCGGCCCGTCGCCCATGCGTTCTCCTATCCGGCCTTCTGCCTGCGGCTGCCGTTGTCGCGGCTTGGCGCCTTGGCCGACGGCGGCGTGCGCTGGAACCGGCGCGGCCTCGTCAGCTTCCACGACCGCGACCATGGCCCGCGTGACGGGCAGCCGCTCGAACCGTGGATGCGCGGCATCCTTGCCCGCGAAGGCATCGCGGCCGACGGCGAAATCGTCCTCCATGCGTTTCCGCGAATGCTGGGCTACGCGTTCAATCCCGTCAGTTTCTGGGTATGCCACGACGCGGCCGGCGCCGTGCGCGCCGTGCTGGCGGAGGTCAACAACACGTTTGGCGAGACGCATCACTACCTGCTCGCTCACGCCGACGGCCGCCCGCTGGTGTCCGGCGAGACGCTCACCGCGCAGAAGAACTTCCACGTGTCGCCGTTCTGCGCCGTGCGCGGGCACTACGCGTTCCGCTTTCACTTCGGCCCGCAGCGCTGGCTCGCCCGCATCGACTACTTCGACGGCGAACCCAACGCGCCGCCAGTGCTGCTCGAAACGCGCATCGGCGGCGCCGTCGTGCCGCTGTCCGCGGGCAGTGCGGCGGGACTCCTCTGGCGCTACCGCTGGTTCACGCTCGGCGTGATCGCCCGCATCCACTGGCAGGCGGCGCGACTGCTGCTGCGCCGCGTGCCGTACTTCACCAAGCCGCATCCTCCCGCACATTCGCTGACACGCAACCGATGACCTCACTCGACACCACCCTCACCGCGCCGCGCACCCACACACCGGCCGCCGCGCGCCTGCTGCTCGCTCTGCTGCGCCGTCTCGACGTGGGCAGCGTGGACCTCGTCGCGCCCGATGGCGCGCGGCGAACGTTCGGCCCCGGCGGCGCGCCTGCCCCACACGTCAAGGCGGCGCCGGCGATGCTGACATTGCGCGACTGGAACGTCGCCGGCGAGGCGCTGAAAGGCGGCGACGTCGCCTTCGCCGAAAGCTACATGGACGGACGCTGGGATACGCCGGACCTCACGCAACTGCTGACGGTGCTGGCGGCCAACCAGTCGGCGCTCGAGCGCGCGTTCTATGGCCGCTGGTGGACGCGCACGCTGCTGCGCTTCAAGCACTACCTGAACGCCAATACGCGCAGGCAGGCACGCCGGAACATCGTCGCCCACTACGACCTCGGCAACGATTTCTATGGCCTGTGGCTCGACCCGACGATGACGTATTCGTCGGCGCTGTTCGAGGGCCGCTTCGATCTTCCGTTCGCGGCCGCGCAACAGGCGAAGTACCAGCGGATGCTCGGCGAACTCGCGCTTGCGCCTTCGGCGCGGATTCTCGAAATCGGCTGTGGCTGGGGCGGCTTCGCCGAAGCGGCGGCGCGCGCCGGCCATCACGTCACCGGCATTTCGCTGTCCGACGCGCAGACCGCGTATGCGCGCAGCCGGCTGCGCGCCGCGGGCTGCGCCGCCAGTTCCGATCTGCGGCTGCAGGACTACCGCGATGTGCGCGGGCAGTTCGACGGCATCGCGTCGATCGAGATGTTCGAAGCCGTCGGCGAGCGCTACTGGCCGGCGTACTTCCGCGCCGTGCACGACGCGCTCGCCCCCGGCGGCCGCGCCTGCATCCAGGCGATCACGATCGCCGAGGACCGCTTCGAGCGCTACCGCACGCAATCCGACTTCATCCAGCAGTACATCTTTCCCGGCGGCATGCTCGCGTCCCCGGCGCGTTTCCTGCACACGGCGAAGGCGGCGGGGTTGCATCTCGAGCGCGTGCTGGCGTTCGGACGCGATTACGCCGAAACGCTGAAGCGCTGGCTGGCCGCCTTCGACGCCGCGACGCCGGCGATCCGCGCGCAAGGCTTCGACGAACGCTTCATCCGCTGCTGGCGGTTCTATCTCGCCTATTGCGCCGCAGGCTTCGATACGGGGACCACCGATGTCGCACAGTACACGCTCGTCCGCGCTTGAACGCGCGCTGATGGCGGTGGTCATCGCGGCGGCCTGCGCGGCAGCACCCGCCGCCGCGACGCTGGAACGCGCGCCGCCGCTGCCCGCCGGCGTCGTCGCGCTGGCGCCGGACCTGAAGGTGCAAGGGGGCGGCGAACTCACGTACTTCGGCATCTCCGTATACGACGGCTGGTACTGGAGCCCGGTGCGCGGCTGGCCGCATGGCGGCCCCCACGCGCTCGACCTCATCTACCACCGCAACCTCGACGGCACGAAGATCGCGCAGCGCAGCGTCGATGAGATCGCGAAGCTCGGCTACGGGTCCGATGCGGAGAGGACGCGCTGGGGCCAGCTGATGGCGCGCCTGTTTCCGGACGTCCGCCGCGGCGACCGGCTGACCGGCGTCTACACCGGCGCCGGCGCCGTCCGCTATTTCCACAACGGCAAGTCGATCGGCGAGATCGCCGAACCCGGATTCGCACAGGCATTCTTCGGCATCTGGCTCGACCCCAAGACCTCGCGCGCGGATTTCCGGCAGAAGCTGCTCGGCCAGCCATGATGGCCGACGCAACAACGGCAGTCGCCCGCGGCGCCGATGCACAACACCTTTCGGCGCGCGCGCTTTTCGCTTACGGCGTGCTCGGCATGCCGCTGGCGATGGCCGCCCTGCCGCTGTACGTGCACCTGCCGAAGTTCTACGGCGAGCACCTGGGGGTCTCGCTGACAGCACTCGGGCTGCTGCTGCTCGCGCTGCGGCTCGCCGACGGCGTCCTCGACCCGCTGCTCGGCGCGTGGAGCGATCGCACGCCGTCGCGCAAGCGCCTGATTGCGCTGGCGATGCCCATTCTCGCCGCCGGCATGATCGCACTGTTCGCGCCGCCGGTACGCGGCGAGACCGCGCTGCTCGTCGGGCTGGCGGTGGCGCTCGCGGTCGTCTACGCCGCCTTCAGCCTCGCCACGATCAATCACGGCGCATGGGGCGCCGAACTGTCGTCCGACCCCGTCGAGCGCACGCGCATCACCGCGGTGCGCGAATCGCTGGCGCTCGGCGGCGTCGTCATCGCGAGCCTTGCGCCCGCGTTGCTCGGCGGCGCCGGCGGCGACACGGCCGGACTGCCGCGCTTCGCGATGGCGTTCGCTGTGCTGGCTTTTGGCTGTGCCGCGGTGACGCTGGCATGGGCGCCCGCACCGCGTCGCGCCGGCAGCGGGCGCGCCCCCATGTTCGCCGGCATGCGCGCCCCGCTCGCCGATCTCCACTTCCGCCGCCTGCTGGGCGTGTTCATGCTGAACGGGATCGCGTCGGCGGTGCCGGCGACGCTCGTGCTGTTCTTCATCGGTGACGTGCTGCAGGCGGAAGCGCGGCAAGGCCTGTTCCTCGCCCTCTATTTCGTCGCGGGCGCGGCGGGCATGCCGCTGTGGGTGCGCCTGTCGGCGCGTATCGGCAAGGTCGCCGCGTGGCACGCCGCGATGCTGCTGGCGGTCGTCGCGTTCATCTGGGCCGCGCGATTGGGCGAGGGCGACGTCGTCGCCTTCGCCGTCATCTGCGCAGCGTCGGGTTTGGCGCTGGGCGCCGACCTCGCATTGCCGCCGTCGCTGCTCGCCGACGTCATCGGGCGCGGCCGCCACACGCACGCGACGGGCGCGTACTTCGGGCTGTGGACGCTGGCGACCAAGCTCAACCTGGCGCTGGCCGCCGGGATCGCGCTGCCACTGCTGGGCCTGCTCGCCTATGTCCCCGGCACCCGCGACCCGTCGGCGCTGTCGGCGCTGGCCTTCGTCTACGCCGGCGTTCCCAGCGCGCTCAAGATCGGCGCCGCCGTCGCGCTCGCCTGGTTCAACCGTCACTGGAGTGCCCGCCGCTCATGATCCGCCGCCTGCTCTTAGCCATCGCCGCCGTGCTCGTCACCGGTTGCGCCACGGTCGACATCACCGACTATCGCGACGCCCGGCCGCCGCTCGATCTGGCCACCTACTTCAACGGCACCGTCGACGGCTGGGGCATGTTCCAGGATCGCTCGG
>JBDTNR010000124.1:0-8491 GCA_039933655.1 Betaproteobacteria bacterium
CGGCAGCCGTGCCTGCGGCGCACTGCGCTTCTCGCCGTTCTCCTTCGTTCATCGCGAGCTGCTGCGCCACGACAACGTGCCGCGCGCCAACGCGCTGCCGCTGCTGCTCGGCATGCCGCCGCGCCGCGCGGGCGCGGCGGCGGTCAGGGCAGTCCGCGAAACAGCGTCTGCGCCAGGTCGCGCCATCCTTCCGCCGAGCGCAATCCACGATGATGGAAGTAGACCGATCGTGCGAGCGCCGTGAATGGCCGCGTCCGCAGCACGGCGTCGTACAGCGGGTCGGGAATGCCGCGGTCCAGCAGCGCGCGCAGCGCGCGCTTCCAGACGAAATGCGGCCGGCCGCGCGCGAGCACGCCGCCGGGGTCCTCCGCGCCTTCGAGCAGGTGATCGGCGACCGCCTGCGCGGCGGCCCAGCCCGATTCGAGTGCCGTGTGAATGCCGCCGGCCGACAGCGGCGACACCAGCCCCGCGGCATCGCCGATCAGCAACACGTCGTGGCCGGCGGCGGGTGTCACCGGACCGCCAACGGGGATCAGTCCGCCGCGCCGGCCGCGGCGCCGCGCGCCGCCGAAATCGAACCGCGCCGCGAGCTTGCGCTCGAACGCCGGCAGGTCCGGCCGCTGCGGCCGTCGGCACGCGAGTCCCACCTGGAACAACCCGCGATGGCCGGGGACCACCCAGCCGATGTAGCCGCGCGCGAGGCTCGTATCGAGGAAGCAGTGCAGGCGATCGGGGTCGACGCCGCCGACGCCTTCGTACTCGGCCTCGACGCCGAGCAGGAATTCGCGGTTGCGGCCCAGGCCGAATTCCGCGGCGACGGCCGAGTTCGGCCCGTCGGCGCCGACCAGCCAGCGCACGCGATCGCCGGATGCCGCGAGTTCGAAGCCGTCGGCGCCCCGCCGCGCGCCGCGATACAGCCGATCGAATCGCAAATGAGCACCCGCGCGCGCCGCCTCGCGCGCGAACCAGCGCATCACCGCCGGCGTGTCCGTGGCGAGAAAATAGTAGCCCGCCGCCGCCAGGTCGAGTTGCGCGAGCGACGGCGAATACAGCCGGATGCCGCGTACGCGCTGCGTGAGTGTGGCGGGAATCTCCCAAAGCTCCGCCGCCTCCTTCACGACGAGCCCGGTCGTGTGCATGCGTTCGCCCGGTTCCGTCTTGCGATCGATCACCAGGACGGACAGCCCGCGCCGCGCCGCCGCGCGCGCGCAGGCGAGCCCGGCGAAACCCGCGCCGACGATGCCCACGTCGTAGAGAGTGGTGCGCATGGCCTTCGTTCTACCGTCAAGCGCACCAGCGGTGAAGGGGCCGGCGGCGGCAGACGCGAAAGATCAGCGGTTTGCCATGATTCGCCCGCGCGCTGCCCGCAAGTCCGGCGGCGGAGCACGCCGGACGACGCTGGTGGCGGAAAGGCCACGTCAGGCAGGGGAGCAGCTTCTCCACGCACCAAAAGCGCGTGGTTGCCCAAGGCCTTGGGTGCTGACTGCGGTGCGGACATGAAACAGGGAGAGTTTCATCCTCGCTGTTTCATGTCCGCACCCGTTACCGCCCTCCCGCGTTCGCCAGGATCTCCGCCATGTCCCGATATCCGTTCGCCTGCGCCAAATGCAGCGGCGTCGTGCCGTTGCGGTCCGGCAGGTTCACGTCGGCGCCGGCGTCGATCAGCGCGCGCATGGACGCGACATGCCGCGGTCCGCCGTCGCCCAGGACGATCGACTCGATGAGCGCCGTCCAGCCCAGGTTGTTCACGTGGTCGAGCGGCGCCTTGGCAACGATCAGCGTGCGCACGACTTCGTCGTGGCCCAGGTGCGCGGCCGCGATCAGCGCGGTCCCGTCATAGCGGCTGGTGATGTTCGTCGGCTTGCAACCCAGTTCCAGCGCGACCTTGAGCGTCGGCACGTCGTTGGCCACGGCGGCGATGGTGACGATGTCGTAGCGGTCGTTCTCCAGCGCATTGGGATCGGCGCCGGCCTTGACGAGCGCGCGCATCGCGTCCAGCCGGCCCGCAAAGGCGGCGACGTGCAGCGGCGTGCGCCCATGTCCGTCGCGCGCCTTGACGTCGGCGCCGGCGGCGGTGAGCTTCGCAATCTCCGGAACGTCGCCGCGCGCTGCGGCGGCGAAGAGGTCCTTGTAGGCGGCGATCTCGGCGGGCGTTGGCGCCACCTGCGCGTGGAGGCCGGTCGTGGCCGCGCCGAGCGCGGCGGCAAGCACGAGAACGGCGAGCGCGCGGCCGGTCATGGCGTGCGCCTGCCGGGCGCCGGCGGTGCCGGCGGGCCCATCCGCACGGTGCAGCAGCCGGTCAGCGCCTCCCCGGCCTTCAGCGACAGCACCGCGCGATGGGTAAGCGCGGGGGCCTCGGCCGCGGCCGGCTTGCAGACTTCTTCGCGCAGCGTGACCACCAGCGTTTCGCGCGGCAGATGCGTCGTGTCGCCGCGCCAGACGACCGCCGGTGGCGCGAGCGACGCGAGCGACTGCAGCGAACCGCGGAACACGACCTCGCGCTTGCCCCTGGGTCCGACGATGCTGTACGTCGCCGACGCCCGCGTGGCGTCGAGCCGCCACGCGGGATCGTCGCCGCGGCATTCGAATCCCTGCACGACGACAGGCGCCTGGGCGGTGGCGACGGAGGCCGTGGTGGCCAGGACGGCGGCCAGTGCGGCGGGCGGGAGACAACGCGATGCGAGCGACATGTGCGATCCGGCCAAGGGCAGCGATCGCGCAATCTTCGCACAGTCGCGTCCGCCGGCGGTAGCGCAATAGACCACTGCGACAATTGTTGTACCCCGACGCGGTCCCGGACACCCAAGCGATCTTCGGCGCAACGATCCCGAGCGCTGCCGATGTTCGTCACGAAGGAGATCACGATGGGCAACGATTCCCCTGAAGTCGATCGCGACGCGGACGCCGAAGGTGACGATCCCGTCGCCGACGATGCTGCACTTCCGCGGCGGCCGCGGCGCGATCAGCCGCGACGCCTGCCCCGACCTCGAGGCGTTCTACGCTGCAAGCGCCGCGCGGAGGAGATGCGCGAGGCGGCGGCGACGGTGCGCGAAGCCGGACTCGAGCCGTTGATGGCGAGCGCCATCGCCGATCGCCAGGCGTGGGTGGTGGCGCTCGCCGCGATCGGCACGTTTGCGAAGGCGCCGACGGACAACGACTGGCGCCACTTCGCGGACCGTATCGTGCGGGACGATCCGGAAGGCCGCTGACGCGAGTCGGCGGCCGTCGCTCCGCCGCGCGGCCTTGCGGACAACGCGAATCACGCCGCGAGGCGAAACAACGCGTTCGGCGTATCCCAGAGCACCCGGCGGCGCTTCCCGGCGTCGGGCAGAATCTGCTCGACGTATTTCAGCAGCACGCCGTAGTCGACGTGCGAGGCTGACTTGAGATTCGGCCAATCCGACGCCCACATGCAGGCGTCGGGCGTGTACGCGTCGAGCAGCGCCTCGAGGTAAGGCCTGGCGTCGGCAAACGGAAACGACTGCTGCGAGAACTTCATCATGCCGGAGAGCTTGACGAAGGCGTGCCCGGTCGCGGCGAGTTCGAGCAGCGCGCGAAAGCCGGGCTGGTCGAGTCCCGCGGTGACCGTCGGCCGCCCGCAATGGTCGATCAGCAGCCGAACGCCGGAGCGGACGAGCATCGGCAGCAGCGGGATCAGCAGGTCGTGCTCGACCTGCAGGTCGACGAACATGTCGAGTGCGCGCAGGCGCTCGAGCAGCCCCGCGGCATTCGCGTAGTAGCCGACACCGTAGTGCGTGACGTTCCAGGCCACGCCCACGATGCCCGCTGCCTTGAGCGCTTCGAGTTCGGCCATCCCGGCATCGTTGGCGAGATGGGCGATGCCCTTGCAGCGACCGGCGCTTTTCGCCAGCGCGTCCATCAGGCAACGATTGTCCCTGCCATAGCCGGAATTCGGGCCGACGATCAGCGCATGACGCGTGCCGTAGGCGTCCATCATCGACAGCAGCTGCACCGCGGTCCCGGTCTCCTGTCCCGACGGCCGGTAATGCGTGTCCGGCGCATAGGGGAATCCGACGGGGTCCCACACGTGGACGTGGCAGTCGATCTTCGGTTCGTCGAAGATGCTCATGACCGGGGCGCCGCGTTTCGGGCTAGAACGTGGCCTGGATCGCCTGTCGCAGCGCCGGCGTGATATCCGGCATCACGCCGAACCACGCGTTGAACGCGGGACGGGCCTGGTTGAGCAACAGTCCCAGGCCGTTCACCGTGACGTTGCCGCGCGCGCGCGCGGCGGCGAGCAGCGACGTTTCCGGCGGAATGTAGATGAGATCGCCGACCAGCGCGTGCGGCGGCAGGCGATCGAGGGAAATCTCGAGATCGGTCTTGCCGGCCATGCCGAGGCTCGTCGCGTTCGCGAGCAGCGCGACGCCTTCGAGCGCGTCGCCGCGCTGATCCCAGCGCACCGCGGTCACCGGCGGCCCGAACTCGGCGGCGATGGCCTGCGCCTTGTCGAACGTCCGGTTGACCAGCCGGATTTCGCGCGCGCCCTGTGCGGCCAGCGTTGCCACCACGGCGCGTGCGGCGCCGCCGGCGCCGAGCACGGCGATGGGTCCCGCATCGGGCCGCCACTGCGGATCCGCATCGCGCAGGCTTTGCACGAAGCCGTTGCCGTCGTTGTTGAAGCCGGTCAGCGTGCCGTCCTTCTCGACGACGACGGTGTTGACGGCCCCGATGCGCCGTGCAAGGTCGTCGACTCGGTCGAGCAGCGGAAAGATCGCCTGCTTGTGCGGAGTGGTGACGTTGCAGCCGCGCATGCGCAGCGCCGCCAGCCCGCGCACGGCCGCCTCGAGTTTCTCGGGCGGCACCGGGAACAGCACGTAGCGTCCCGGAATGCCGTGGTGGGCGAGCCAGTGATTATGGATCACGGGCGAACGCGACTGGAACGCGGGCCAGCACAACAGGCCGGCGATGCCGAATGAAGACTGCGCAGCCAACGGCACCCCTTGCCTCGATCCGCTTACTTGGCCGAGGCCGGCGGCAACGTCGCCACGACCTGCTGCTTCCCGTTGACGACCTTGGTCATGAAGCTCTCGCGATCGAGATCGCCGTTGGCGTCGAACGTGACGTCGAGCAGTACGCCTGGGTTCTCCTTCACGGTGAACTTCGCGCCGTGCATCGCCGCGGCGAACGCCTTCGGATCGAACTTGCCCAGGCGCTCGGTCAGCACCTTGACGATGTACATCGCGCTGTAGCCCTTCAGCGAGTTGTGGTCGCCCTTGGTCTTGTATTCCTTCTGGAACTTGTCGTCGAACGCCTTGATCGCCGGTTGCGGCGCGTCCGCGGTGAGTCCGACGTGCGCGACGGCGCCGTTGGCGGCCTCGCCGGCGAGCTCGATCACCTTCTGGCTGGTGAGCGTGGTCTCGCCGACGATCGGCTTGTCGTAACCCTGCTTGCGCAACTCGCGCAGCGCGCGCGCCGACTCCTCTTCGTTGGAGTAGACGAACAGCGCGTCCGCATTCGACTGCTTGGCACGGAGCACGGCGCCGGAGAAATCGACCTGGCCGGGATCGGTCGAGATGTCGGCGACGACCTTGACGCCGAGCTTGTCGAGCTCCTTCAACATCGTGTCGCGGCCGCCCTTGCCGAAGTCGTTGTTGACCCAGATGACCGCGACGGTCTTCGCCTTGAGATCGCTCGCGATGTAGCGCGCAACCTTGGGCATCGCGGTCGTCTGCGTGAACGACGTGCGGAAGATGTAGGGGTTGCCCTGCTGCGTGATGCTGGCCGCCTCGCCGCCGGTGAAGTTCGGGATTTCCGCCTTCTTCGTTTCCGCCATGCTGACGATGATCGAGCCGGAGAACACCGGGCCCATCACCACGTAGGCGCCCTGGTCGACTGCCTTTTGCGCGAGCGCCTTGGCGATCTGCGGGTTGGACTGGGTGTCGCCGCTCGTGTACTCGATCTTGCGACCCAGGATGCCGCCCGCGGCATTGATCTCCTTCACCGCCAGCTTGACGCCGTTGTCGAAATTCGTGCCCGACGTGGCGCCGGTGCCGGATAGCTCGACGAGCCCGGCGACCCGAACCGGGTCCTGCTGCGCGAGCGTCGGCTGGGCAATGGCCAGAATGCACAACGCCGCGGCGAATCCGCTGATCTTCTTCATGGTGCTCTCCTCCTGCGCGAGTAGGTCATTGGCGGCCGCGCTCTTGGGTGGGCGGCCAGGCGCGATTGTGGGCCAAGAGTGTGGCGGATGGTGCGCTGGATTCCCGGGATTTGCCACCAGAATCCGTTGTGGATCGACCGGCGCGCAGCGCCCCGGCGCCGGCCGCCTGGCGGTTTTTCAGCGCGCCGCGGTGAACTGCTCGGGATTCCAGCCGCCGCCCAGGGATTTCGCGAAGTCGACGATCGACAGCTTCGCGTCGCGCGCAGCGGCGAGCCGCAGCGTTTCGGCGGCGAGCAGCTGGCGCTGCGCGTCGATCACTTCGAGGAACGACGTCCGCCCGGCGTCGTAGCGCAGCTGCGCCACTTCGTAGGCCTTCGCGATCTGGTCGCGGCGGTCGGTTTCCGCCGCCAGCACGTCGCGGGCCGAGCGGTTGGCCACCAGCGAATCGTGCACTTCGCGGAACGCGACCTGAACCGTCTGCTGGTACTCGACGAGCGTCTGGTCACGCCGCGCGGTGGCGAGCTCGACCTGCGATTCGATCGCCTTCAGCCCGAACAGCGGCTGCATGAGTCCGAGGCCGATCGTCCAGATCGCCGCCGGGCCGGAGAACAGGCTTGACATGGCCGCCGACTCGAAGCCGTACGCGCCGGTCAGCGACAGCGACGGAAAGTAGTTGGCGCGCGCCTCCTGGATCCGCAGGTCGGAAGCCGCCATCAGCGCCTCGGAGCGGCGGATGTCGGGCCGCCGCTCGATCAAGCCCGACGGCAGGCCGGCCGGCAGCGCCGGCACCTCGGTGATGTCGTCGATCACCGCACCGCGCGCGACTTCCGGCGTGAACACCGCGCGCGGCGAGCGGCCGGTGAGCGTGGCGACGGCGGATTCGAGCAGTCCGATCGCCCTTTGCGTGCGCGCGATGTCGGCGACGACCGCCGAGCGCTCGGCTTGCGCCGAACGCAGGTCGTACTCGCCGATGATGCCGCCGTCGAAGCGGTCGTTCTGCAGCTTGACGGTCTCGGTGCGCAGCCGCAGCGTGTCGTCGAGCAGCGTCGCCTCGGCGTCGGCCGCGCGCAGGCGGAAGTAGGTGGCAGCGACGTCGGCCGCGACGCTGATGCGGACGGTCTCGCGGTAATAGCGCGACGCCGCCAGGTCGTTGGACGCGGCCAAGAGGCCGCTGCGGTACTTGCCCCAGACGTCGAGCTCGTACGACAGCTGCGCGGAAAGGCCGAAGTTGTTGGACGTCTGCCCGATGGCGGCGGGCAGCGGCGGCGACGTCGTGGCCGAGATCCGCGAGCGGCTGCCGTTGCCGACGAGGTCGACGGCGGGCATCAGGTTCGATTGCGCCAGCAGCACCTGCGAGCGCGCGGCTTCGATGCGGGCGAGCGCCAGCTTCAAGTCGAGGTTGTTGGCGAAGGCCTCCTCGACCAGCGCGTTCAGCACCGGGTCGTCGAAAGCCGTCCACCAGCGTTCCAGCAGTTCGTTCTGCGCGGCGGTGGCCGATCCGGGCGGAAGGTCGAGTTTCGGCGTCACCGGCTGCGTGACGGCGCAGCCGGCGACGATGGCCGCCACGAGCAGCGAAGTCAGCGTTCTGTTCATGTCTGTTCTCCCGCTTTAAGGGGTCTCGCCCAGCGGCGGATGCATCGGACGCGGCGGGGCGGCCTGGTGCGCGTGCCGCGCGTGGTTCAACTCGTCGAAGATCTGCTTGGTCGACCGTTTTTCGGTGACGTGGCGGTCGAAGATCACCTTGAAGAACATCGGCACGAAGAAGATCGCGAGGAACGTCGCCCGTCACGCCGGTCCCCACGGAATGCCGCGCGCCGGCGCCGGCGCCGGTGGACAGCGCCAGCGGCAGCACGCCGAAGATGAACGCGAGCGATGTCATCAGGATCGGCCGGAAGCGCAGCTTTGCGCCCTCGACCGCCGCCGCGGACGCCGACAACCCTTCCTCGTGCTTGTTGAGCGCGAACTCCACGATCAGGATCGCATTCTTCGCCGCGAGGCCGAGCAGCGTGACGAGGCCGATCTGGAAATAGACGTCGCTCGTCAGGTGCCGTGCCCACACCGCGACCAGCGCGCCGAACGTGCCGAACGGCAGCGCCAGCAGCACGGCGAGCGGCAGCGACCAGCGTTCGTACTGCGCCGACAGGATGAGAAACACCATGATGACGGCGAGTCCCAGCGCGAACGTCGACGCGCCGCTGGATTTCTTTTCCTGGTAGGACGAGCCGCCCCAGTCGAAGCTGAAGTCGGGCGGCAGCACTTCGCGCGCGATCTGCTCGACGCGGGCGATCGCCTGCCCCGAGCTGAAGCCCGGTGCCGCCTGGCCGATGATCTTCACCGCCGGCAGGTTGTTGAAGCGGTCGAGCGAGT
>JBDTNR010000125.1:0-8489 GCA_039933655.1 Betaproteobacteria bacterium
CGCCGCCCTTGGGATCGCCGGTGGTGCCCGACGTGTAGAGCAGCGCCAGCGCGTCCCACTCGTCGCGCGGCCCCGGCCACGCGAAGGCGGGATCGCCGCCGGCCAGCAGGTCCTCGTACGTCAGCAGTGACAGGCGCTCGCCCGCCGGACCTTCGGAATCGTCGATGTCGATGACGAGCGGCGGGCGCTCGACCAGCGCCAGTGCCGCCTTGATCACCGGCGCAAACTCGGCATCCGTCAGCAGCACCTTCGCGTCGCCGTGCTCGAGACAGAACGCGATCGCGCTGGCATCGAGCCGCACGTTCAGCGGGTTGAGGACGGCGCCGAGCGCCGGTACCGCGTAATGCGCCTCGAGCAGCGCCGGCACGTTGGGCGCCATGACGGCGACGGTGTCGCCGTGGCCGACGCCAAGGCGCGACAGCGCGCTGGCCAGGCGCCGGCACCGCTGCTCGAACTCGCGATAGCTGTAACCAAGCCGCCCATGCCGCACGGCGACCTTGTCCGGATACACGAGCGCGCTGCGCTCGAGGAAGGACACGGGCGTCAATGGAACGTGGTTGGCTGCGTTCCGCGACAGGCCGTGGGCGAACGGCCCGTCGTCAGCGTATGTCATCGATCATTACGCGCTGCGCGCGCGGATGCTGCCGGTGCGGTTGCGCAGCAGCCGCTGCTGTTCGCGGCTCCATTCGCGCTCCTTGATCGCGTCGCGCTTGTCGTGCTGCTTCTTGCCCTTCGCGAGCCCGATCTCGAGCTTGATGCGGCCGCTCTTGTAGTGGAGGTCGAGCGGGGCCAGCGTGTAGCCTGCGCGCTCCACCTTGCCGACGAGACGGTTGATCTCCTCGCGGTGCAGCAGCAGCTTGCGCGTGCGCGTCGGATCGGCGCGCACATGAGTCGACGCCTGCGTCAGCGGCGTGATGTGGGCGCCGAGCAGCACCAGCTCGCCGTTCTTGACGACGACATACGCTTCCTTCAGGTGGGCGCGGCCGGCGCGGATCGCCTTGACCTCCCATCCTTCGAGCGCAACTCCGGCCTCGAAGCGTTCCTCGATAAAATAGTCATGGAACGCTTTCCTGTTTTCGACGATGCTCATGCTTGGCCTGATGGGCGCGCGCCCTCAGGGCGCACGGCCGCTCATTCTAGCAACCCCACTCAACACCCCCATGCAACGCGTCCAGAAGTCCGTCCTCGTGCCGTACAGCGCGCAGCAGATGTTCGACCTCGTCGACGACGTGGAGCGCTACCCCGAGTTCCTGCCGTGGTGCAGCGGCAGCGGAGTGCTGGAAGCGCACGAGAACGGCAAGACCGCCCGCCTCGACATCAACTATCACGGCGTCAAGGCCCATTTCACGACCGCGAACGTCAACGCGCCGCCGGCGTCCATCGGCATCACGCTGCGCGACGGTCCCTTCCGGCACCTGCACGGCGAATGGTCGTTCCGGGCGCTGGCCGATGAGGCGTGCAAGGTCGAACTGACGCTCGCCTACGAGTTCAAGACGCACATGCTGGAGGCCGTCGTCGGGCCGGTGTTCAACCACATCGCGCACACGTTCATCGACGCCTTCGTCGGCCGCGCCGACGCCGTGTACGGCAAGTCGTGAGCCCCCGCATCCGGGTCACCGTCGCCTATGCGGCGCCGGGAATCGAGCGCGTCGTCGCGCTGACGCTGCCAGCGGGTGCCACGGTGGCGGAGGCGGTGGCGGCCAGCGGCGTGCGCGAACGCTGCGGACTCGCGCCGGACGTCGTCGCGTTCGCGATCCATGGCCAGCGCGCGGACGCAGATACGCCGCTGGCCGACGGCGATCGCGTGGAAATCACGCGTCCGCTGCAGGTAGATGCCAAGGAAATCCGTCGCCTGCGCGCTGCCGCGCGACCGGTCAAGGATCGCGGAGGCCGGGGCTAGCGGTCAGCGGGGTCCCTTCGGGGTCAGAGCCGTAATTATCGGCTCGCCGGGATGGCCGTTATTCCCAATGCCGTCGCCGCCGAGAATTATGGCTCTGACCCCGATGGACCAAGGCTCCGACGCCGGTCTTTGCCCTGCCGCGCGAAATCCGCGACAATGGCGGGATGCCTGTTCGCCTCGCACCCGTGCACGCCGCTATCGCCGCGCTTGTCTGCGCGATGACATTCGCACTTCCCGCGCACGCGCAGAACACGAAGCCGAAGCGCTCGTTCACGACGTCGGCGGCCGAAACCGTCGGGAAAGTGTGGAGCGGCACGCAGGATGTCGCGATCTACGCGCTCGGCCTGATCGGCGTCGAATACAAGTTCGGCGGCAACACGCCGGAGAGCGGCCTCGACTGCAGCGGCCTCGTCCGCTATGTGTTCCAGGAAGTGACTGGCGTGACGCTGCCGCGAACGTCGAAGGAATTGAGCGGCTTGGGCGCCAAGGTCAGCGCCAACGACTTGAAGCCGGGCGACCTCGTGTTCTTCAACACGCGCCGCTTCCAGTTCTCGCACGTCGGCATCTATCTGGGCGACAACCGGTTTATCCACGCGCCGTCGGCCGGCAGCGAAGTGGAGATCGCCCGGCTGTCGGAGTCCTACTGGCAGAAGCATTTCAACGGAGCGCGCCGCCTCGTGGGCGTGCTGCCGTCGCTCGTTCCCAGCGTCATCTCGCCCGCGATCGCCGGCGAATTGCCGGCCGACTTTGTCGCGGCATTGCCCACCGCGGAACGCCCCTCCAGTACCCCCTAGCTAGTCTTTGGCGCCCGCGCGGCGCAGCTGCTCGGTCATCGCCAGCTCGTTGCCGCGCAGTGCCCACGCCAGCGCCGTGGCGCCATTGTGGTTGCGCTGGTTCACGTTGGCGCCCTTCGCGAGCAGCAGCGTGACCGTCGACTGCTTGCCCTCGCGCACCGCCATCATCAGCGCCGACGTGTCGTTCGGCGAGACGGCATTGACGTTGGCGCCTTCGGTCAGCAGATAGGCGACGACTGCGTCGTGGCCACCGGTCGCGGCGTAGATGAGCGGCGTCCAGCCGGTGCCGTCGATCTGCGCGCCGCGCGCGCGCAACTTGCGGACGATCTCGAGATGACCGTTGAGCGACGCGGCCATGATCGCCGTGTCGCCGAACGCGCTTTTCGTATTCACGTTGGCCTTGGCCGCGAGCAGCGCGTCGATCGTGCCCACATAACCGGCGCGGGCGGCCATCACCAGTGCAGGTTCGCCGTTCGGGCCGACCGAGTTCGGATCGACGCCCTTGGCGAGCAATTCCTTCACCAGCGAGACGCGGTCGTTGCTGATGGCGAAGACGAAGTCGTCCAGCAGGTCGGCGCTCGCGGGAGCGGCGGCGACCGCGGCGAAGAACAGCGGGAGGAGCCGCAGGGCGGCGTGACGCAGAACGCTAGACAGGCGCATGGGCATTGGCGGGGATCTTGAACAGTCGGAAGAAATTGGACGACGTGGCGTGGGCGATGACAGGCGCGTCGACGCCGCGCAGCCGCGCGACCTCCTCGCCCACGTAACGCACCCACGCGGGCTGGTTGCGCTTGCCGCGATACGGCATCGGCGCGAGGTAGGGACTGTCGGTCTCGACCAGCATCCGGTCGAGCGGGACGCGGCGCGCGACGTCCTTCAGCTCGACGGCATTCTTGAACGTGACGATGCCGGAGAAAGAGATGTGGAAGCCGAGGTCGAGCGCGCCCTGCGCGACGTCCCATGTCTCGGTGAAGCAGTGCATGACGCCGCCCACTTCCGCTGCGCGCTCCTCGCGCATGATGGCGAGCGTGTCCGCCGCGGCGGCGCGCGTGTGGATCACCAGCGGCTTGCCCGTCTCGCGCGCCGCGCGAATGTGGCGGCGGAAGCGCGATCGCTGCCATTCGAGATCGCCTTCCAGGCGGTAATAGTCGAGTCCCGTCTCGCCGATCGCGACGACCTTGTCGGTCTGCGCGCGGGCGACGAGCTCGGCCACCGTGGGTTCAGGCGTGTCGGTGTAGTCGGGATGCACGCCGACCGTCGCGTAGAGATTGGCGTGCGCCTGCGCGATCGCCACCACGTTCGGCCACGCCGGCAGGTCGACGGCGATGCACAGCGCGTGCGTGACCTCGAGTTCGCGCATCGTGGCGAGCAGCTGCGGCAGCTCGGCCGCGAACTCGGGGAAGTCGAGATGGCAGTGGGAATCGACGTACATCAGAAGTCAGTTGTCGGTTGACAGTTTTCAGTTGACAGCGCGGCAGGGGGCATCCGCGTGTCACCGCACTGCCAACTGCCAACTGCCAACTGAATCACATCGTATGGGTTGGCCGCGTGGACGCGAGGGTCTCGCCCAGGATCTTCTCGATCGTGGCGCGCGCCGCGGCGCCGGTTTCGTCCTGCGTGAACTGCACGCCTATCCCCTGTGTGCGGTTGCCCTGCACCCCTTCGGGTGTGAGCCAGACCACCTTGCCCTGCACCGCCAGGCGGTTCGGATCGTCCATCAGCGACAGCAGCATGAACACTTCCTCGCCGAGCGCGTACTGGCGCGACGTCGGAATGAAGATGCCGCCCCCTTTCAGGAATGGCATGTAGGCCGCATACAGCGCAGCTTTCTCGCGGATGTTAAGCGACAGCACGCCGGGGCGCGCGGAGCTCGCGCTGGGCGCGGCCGGAGGTGTCTTTTTGTCGACCATCGTCAGCGAAACAAGTCCCGGTAACCGATCAGGAGCGTCTCGGCCACGAGACGCGGTTGCAGCGGGTGCGCGACCAACGCGCGTTGCCGCAAGAGCGATCGATGATAGCGAAACAGCGGCAGCGGCGCCACCGCGGCTGCCAGCGAGCCGAGCGCGGACGCAAAATCGGGATTGCGCGCGGGCGCGCCGCCGGCCGCCACCCGCGCGAGATCCGCCGTCCACGCGCCGAGCCAATCGATCATCAGTCCGAGCCGCTCCTTGCGCTCCTCCTTTGGCGCCGACTCGATGCGCGCCGCCAGCGCCACCGGCGACAGGCCCCGGGGTTTGGAAAGTGCCGCCAGCCACAGGGCACGCTCGTCCTGCCACGCCGGAAGCGCGATCGCCAGGGCCTGGAGCGGCGCGCCACCCGCCTGCGCGAGCACACTTTCGGCCGCCGCGACGCCCTGGCCGGCCAGCCAGCGGAGCGCGCCCGCCGCGTCCGGCACCGGAGCGGGCAGGAGCCGGCAGCGGCTACGCAGCGTCGCCGGCACCCGTCCCGGCTGGTGCGCCACGAGCAGCAGATAGGTACCTGGCGGCGGTTCTTCGAGCGTCTTCAGGAGGGCGTTCGCGGCCGCCGCGTTCATCGCTTCCGCCGGGACAATGACGGCGACCTTGGCGCGACCGCGGTGACCGGTCAGCAGCGCCCACTTGATGAGCGCGCGAATGCCATCGACCGACATGGGATCGATCGCTTTCCCGTCGTTGTCGTCGCCTTTTACCAACGGCTCGACGAGCTGCAGGTCCGGGTGCTGGCCCGCCTGCACATAGCGACAGCTCGCGCACGCGCCGCAGGCGAGTCCGTCCGCGCGCGGCGCTTCGCACAGCAGCGACCGCGCGAAATTCATGGCCAGCGTGCGCTTGCCGACGCCGCGCGCGCCACCAATCAGCAGCGCGTGCGGCCATGTCGAGCGGGCGCGCAGCACCTCCTGCGCGATGTCGATCTGCCAGGGAAGCAGCTCCGGCCAGGCCGGCGGCGCCGGCAGCGCGTCGTCGTCGATCGCCATCACTACAGCGCCACCAGCAACGCGGACAACAGCGCGCGTACCTCGGCGAGCGGTCGCGACGAATCGACGACGCGAAAGCGGCGAGGCTCCGCTGCCGCCCGTTCCAGGTAGGCGGCGCGGACGCGTTCGAAGAAGTCCTGCTTCTCATTCTCGAATTTATCGAGCGCGCGCCCGCCGGCCTGCGCGCGCAGCAGCCGCTCGCGCGATACCGCAAGCGGCACGTCGAACAGGATCGTGAGGTCGGGCTGGCAGTCGGCGTGCACGAAGCGCTCGAGATCGGCGATGCTTGTCCGTGCAACGCCGTGGCCTCCCCCCTGGTACGCATACGTGGCGTCGGTGAAGCGGTCGCAGACGACCCAGTCCCCGCGCGCCAGCGCCGGACGGATCACCTGCTCGACGTGCTCACGGCGCGCGGCGTACATCAGCAGCGCCTCGGTATCGTGCGTCATCGGCACGTGCAGCAGCAGTTCGCGCAACTGTTCGCCAAGCGGCGTGCCGCCCGGCTCGCGCGTCGCCGTCACCGGATGTCCGGCGGCGGCGATCGCCTCGGCCAGCCATTTGGCGTGCGTGCTCTTGCCGGCGCCGTCGACACCTTCGAGCGTGATGAAGCGGCCGCGCGTCGTCATCGACGCGCCCTTGCAGCGGGCGGACGGCCCGTCATCAACGACCCCCTTTCTGGAATTTCGACACGGCGCGATTGTGTTCGACCAGGCTGGCGGAGAACTTCGACGTGCCGTCACCGCGCGCGACGAAATACAGGTAGTCGGTCGCCGGCGGATTCAGCACGGCATCGATCGACGCTTGCGACGGCAGCGCGATCGGCGTCGGCGGCAGTCCGTCGCGCGTGTAAGTGTTGTACGGCGTGTCGGCTTCCAGGTCGCGGCGGCCAAGGTCGCCGTCGAATCTGGCACCCAGGCCGTAGATCACCGTCGGATCCGTTTGCAGGCGCATGCCCTTGCGCAGCCGGTTGACGAACACCGACGCGATCAGCGGCCGGTCGACGGTACGGCCCGTTTCCTTTTCGACGATGGACGCGAGGATCAGCGCTTCGTCGGGCGCCTTGAACGGAAGCTCGGTCGCCCGGTGCTCCCAGGCCGCCGCCAGCCGCGCATCGAGCGCGCGGCGCGCGCGCGACAGCACCGCGACGTCGGTGCTGCCCGCGGCGAAGAAATACGTATCGGGGAAGAAGCGGCCTTCGGGATTGGCTCCAGGCGCGCCGACACGCGCCATCAGCTCGGCATCCGGCAGGTCGAGCACCGTGTTGCGGATCGCCGCGCTGCCGCGCAATGCGCGCTTCACATCGGCGAACGTCGCGCCCTCGACGATGACGAGCGACGTCTGCGTCACATCACCCTGCGTGAGCTTAGCCAGCAGCTGCGGCAGCGTGGTGCCGGCATCGACCTCGTAGCTGCCGGCCTTGATCGCGCGATCGACTTCGTGCCAGCGGGCCAGCGCCACGAGCGCGAGCGGCTGCGGCAACGCGCCGGCGGCACCCAGATCACGCGCGACGTTGGACAGCGACATGCCCGAGCGCACCTCGAACGCGAACGGCGGCGCCGGCAACGGCAACGGCTTCGTATAGAGCTGCCACGCGTACCAGGCGGCGGCACCCGTGCCGACGAGTACGAGCAACGCGAGGAAGCGAAGGGCGCGGGCGATCATGGGGTGGGTGGGCGCGACGGCGTCGGGATTGCGTGCGATAAACGGGACCGGACAGCTGCGGCGCGGACCCGCGCATTATAATCGTCCGATGCTCCCTTCCCGCTCGGTCCCGGCGTGCCGCGCACGGCGCTGCTCCTCAGGCTTCACGCTGATCGAGATCATGGTCGTCATCGTGATCCTGGGCGTGCTCGCCGCCCTGATCGTCCCCAAGGTCCTCGAGCGTCCCGACGAGGCGCGCGGCATCGCCGCCAAGAGCGACATCGCCGCGGTGATGCAGGCGCTGAAGCTCTACCGCCTCGACAATCAGCGCTATCCGACGGGCGAGCAGGGCCTGGCGGCGCTCATCGCCAAGCCCGAGCAACCGCCGGTCCCGCCCAACTGGAAAAACGGCGGCTACCTCGAGAAGCTGCCGAAGGATCCGTGGGGCCGTCCGTACGTCTATCTCAATCCGGGCGTCCGCGGCGAGATCGAGGTGTTCAGCTTCGGCGCCGACGGCCAGACCGGCGGATCCGGCATCGACGCCGACATCGGCTCGTGGGACCTGTAGCGCGGCGCACGGCTCGTGCGCCCGCGCCGGCGGGCTTCACGCTGATCGAAGTGCTGGTCGCGCTCGTGATCCTCGCGATCGGTGCCTCGATTGCCGTCGTCGCCTACGACGGCAACGACCGCGACCAGGCTGCGCGAGAAGCGCGGCGCTTCGCGAGCGCACTCGAACATGCGGCGTCGCGCGCGCAGGTCCGCGCTGAAACGCTCGGCGCGTCGGCCGAGGGCAACGTGTGGCGCTTCTGGCGCCGCGATCCCGACACCGGCCACTGGCTGCCGGTAACTGACGACGACGTCCTCATGGTCCATGCGCTGCCCGCCGCGATGACGCTGACGCCCGCGACCTACGGAGGCCAGCAACTCGACGCCCGGGCGATCGTGCCGCTGCGCCCGACGGGTCGCAACGAGCCTTTCAGCTTCGTGCTGGAGGCGCGCGACGCGCGCGTCGTGCTCGCCGCCGATCCGCTGAATCGCGTCGCCCTGACCGTGACGCGGCCATGAGCGCCGCCGGGCCGCCCCAAGGCGCGTGCCCCCCCGGGGGGGAGCGGCGCACAGCGCCGTTCGGGGGGGATCACCACCACCGCGCCGCCGGGCCGCCCCAAGGCGCGTGCCCCCCCGGGGGGGAGCGGCGCACAGC
>JBDTNR010000126.1:0-8431 GCA_039933655.1 Betaproteobacteria bacterium
CGAGGAACTTGGAGTTGCCCACGCGCCGCAACGTCGCCGAGCGCTCGCCGTCCTGCACCGGGTCCTCCGTATAGATGGCGGGCAGCACGCGCGACGGCTTCGGAATCGGGCCGAAGTATTTCGCAATCTTCTCCAGCGTGGCGTCCACGTCGAACTTGCCGGCGACGATCAGCACCGCGTTGTCGGGCTGGTAGTACGTCTTGTAGAACGCCTGCAGGCGGCTGATATCGACATTCTCGATATCGGAACGCGCGCCGATCGCCAGATGGCCGTAGTTGTGCCACTGATAGGCGGTGGACAGCATCTTGCCGTACAGCACCAGCTGCGGATTGTTTTCGCCGTTCTCGAATTCGTTGCGCACTACCGTCATCTCGGTGTCGAGGTCGCTCTTGCGGATGTACGAGTTGACCATCCGGTCGGCTTCCATCTCCAGCGCCCACGCCAGGTTGTCGTCGGCGGCGGTGAACGACTCGTAGTAGTTCGTGCGGTCCCAGCTCGTGCTGCCGTTGAAGTCCATGCCGCGGCGGCCCAGCTCCACCATGATGCTGCCGCGGTTCGGCGTGCCCTTGAACACCAGGTGCTCGAGCAGGTGCGCCATCCCCGTCTCGCCGTAATTCTCGTGTGCGGAGCCCACGCGGTACGTCACGTTGACCGTCGTCTTCGGCTTGCCCGCGTCGGGGAACAGCAGGACGGTGAGCCCGTTGGCGAGCCGGTACTCGGTGACGCCCTCGATCGTCGGCCCCTGGGTGATGCCGGCGGGCAGCGCGGCGTGCGCGCCGACGGCGAGGAACAGGGGGAGGCAGAACGCCACGAGGGCGCGGCACAACCGGTTTGCTGCGAGCATGGCGTTACCTTAGTGTCTCTTGAAAGGCGAAGCGAGGTTGAACGACCTCGCCGCGGGCACGGGATCTTCAGTCGCCTGGCATGGGCAGGCCGCCCATCATTTTTTCGCGAAGTCCCCTGCATAGACCAGCGCCAGCGCGTCGGGTTGCACGAGCATGTGAAAAGCCGCGGCGACGGCCTGCGCGGAGACGGCGGCGATCGCCGCCTCCTGCCGCTCGGCGAACGCGAACGTGCGGCCGAGCCACGCCTGCTCGACGAGCGCGGCGGCGACGGCGGCGTCCTGCGTCCGCGCGAGTTGCCGCCGCTTCAACACTCTGGACTTCGCCTGCTCGACTTCGGCATCGGTGAAGCCGTCGCGTGCGGCCCGCGCGAGTTCCTCGTCGAGGGCGGCGGCCAGGCGCTGCCGGTTCTGCGGCGCGAAGATCGCCTGTACCCACAGCGTGGAATTGGGTTCGAACGAATTCCAGTCGACGTACGCGTAGACGCCGTAGCTCAAGCCATCGCGCTCGCGGATCCGCTTCCACAGCCGCGAGCTGCCGGATTCGCCGACAATCGCGCTGGCGACCGTTGCGGCGGCGTATTCCTTGCTCTCATCGCTGACCGGCAGCGCGAGACTGCCGAACAGCGCGGCGTTCGCCTTGTCGGGCGTTTCGACCAGCACGACCGTAGGCGCCTTGCGTACCAGGGGATCCGGGACGCGGACGTAGGCCGCGGCGCTGCGCCACGTGGAGAGCGTTTCGGCGAGCAGGCGGCGCACGGCATCGGCGTCGAAGTCGCCGACGATGGCGATCTCGCCGGCACTGCCGCCCATGAACTGCGCGTGAAAGCGCTTCAAATCCTCGAGCGTCGTGCTGCGCAGCTGCGCGATCGCCTCGTCGGTCGTCGGCACGTAGCGGACGTCGCCGGCAAGGTAGGGATTGGCGTAGCGGCGAACGTCGCGACGCGCGATGGCTTCCGGATCGGTGCGTCGCGATTCCAGCGCGGTGATTTCCTCGCGCTTCAGTTTTTCGTATTCCGCCGCCGGGAACGACGGGTCGCGGAGCATCTCGGCGAGGAGCCGCAGCGTGCCGGGGAGTTCGGCGCCGACGGTCTCGCCGGTGACATTGGTGCGCGTCTCGCTGCCCGTGATCGTGATTTTCGCGCGGAGGCGGTCGAGCGTGTCCTCGATTTCCTGCCGCGACTTCTTCGCCGTGCCGCGCGACAGCATCGACGCGGTCAGCCCGCCTTGCGGCATCCTGCCGAACAACGACTTCTCGTCGCCCAGGTGCAGCGCCAGCGACAGCTTCACCGTCTGGCCGCGCGTCTTCTTCGGCAGCAGCGCCACCTTCATGCCGTTGGCCAGCACGAAACGCCGCGTCCGTGCATCGAGGTTGGCGGGCGTGGCGACGAAGGCCTCGCCTGCCGACACGGCCGGGTCGCCCTTGTAGTCCTTGAGCAGCGCGGCCACGTCGACCGCCGTCGGCGCGCGCGCGCGGTCCGGCTTCGGATCGGGCACGAACTGGGCGACGGCGCGGTTCGCGGGCTTCAGGTAATCGAGCGCCACCCGCTGCACGTCGGCGGGCGTCAGTGCGCGTACGCGATCGCGCTGCAGGAAGAACAGGCGCCAGTCGCCGGCGGCGATCGATTCCGACAGGCTGATGCCGAAGCGCGTCGGATCGGACAGCGCCTCGTCGATGTTCTTGAGCGAGCGCGTGCGCACCCGGTCCACTTCGCCCGCTGTGATCGGCTCGCGCGCGACGCCTTCGAGCGTCGCGATCATGGTCTCGCGCGCGGTGTCGAGCGAATCGGTCAGCGGAACCTGTGCGAAGAACGCGACGAAGCCCGGGTCGAACAGCGACGCCGCGAAGTTGCCGACGCCGCTTGCCTTCTTCGCCTCGACCAGCGCCCTGTACAGGCGGCCGGCGGGCTCGATCGTCATGATGTCGGCCAGCGCGTCGAGCGCGATGAAATCAGGATGCGCGCCAGGCACGGTGTGGTAGGACACGCCCAGCATCTGCTGGTCGCCTACGCGGCGGATCGTCACCATCCGCTCGCCGTCCTGCACCGGCTCCTGCGTGTACATCCGGGGCAGCGTGCGTGCGGGCCGGGGAATGGCGCCAAAATAACGGGCGATCTGCGCAAGCACCTGGTCCGCGTCGAACTGGCCGGCGACGACGAGCACCGCGTTGTC
Source organism: Betaproteobacteria bacterium (assembly GCA_039933655.1). GTDB lineage: Bacteria > Pseudomonadota > Gammaproteobacteria > Burkholderiales > Casimicrobiaceae > VBCG01. The sequence continues at coordinate 3,014 of JBDTNR010000126.1, forward strand.
CGGCTGGTAGTACGTGCGGTAGAACGCGCGCAGGCGATCGATGTCCACGCCTTCGACGTCCGAGCGCGCACCGATCGTTTCCTTGCCGTAGTTGTGCCAGCGGTAGGCCGAGGACACGAGGCGTTGGAACACGATTCGCGACGGATTGTTCTCGCCGCGCTCCATTTCGTTGCGGACCACCGTCATCTCGGTGTCCAGGTCCTTGCGGTCGACGCGCGAATTGACCATCCGGTCGGCTTCCATCGCCAGCGACCACTCGAGGTCGGCCGGCGACGCGTTGAACGTCTCGAAATAGTTCGTGCGGTCGTACCATGTCGAGCCGTTGGCGCGCATGCCGCGCTTGTTCATCTCGTCCCAGAAGTTGCCGGACGTGGCCGTTCCCTTGAAAACCATGTGCTCGAGCAGGTGCGCCATCCCCGTCTCGCCGTAGCCCTCGTGGCGCGAGCCGACCAGGTAGGTGACGTTGACGCTGGTCGTCGCGGAGGACGCGTCGGGAAAGAGGACGACGCGCAGGCCGTTGGCCAGCCGGTACTCGGTGATGCCTTCGACGGTAGGGCCCTGCGTGATGCCGGCGGGCAGCGCGGCCTGGACGGCGAATGCGGCCGGCACCAGAAGGAGGGTGGCGGCGCGGCATAGCCGCCACCAGTACGGGGACGCGAGCATGGCGAAATCCGTGAAAGTCGGTGCGCGCGGAGTATAGCGCCGGCCAGCTTAACGGCAGCTTAGCCGTCCGTTGCTAGGGGTCAGAGCTGTAATTTTCCGTTGGTAGGGGTCGGTTGGTAGGGGTCAGAGCTGTAATTTGCGGCTGGAACGGCACTAGGAATTCCCATCGTTTCGGGCCGAAAATTGCAGCTCTGACCCCTACCAACGCATCGTTTCGGGCCGAAAAATACAGCTCTTACCCCTACCAAGGCCCCTACGGGCCGAAAATTATCGCTCTGACTCCAACTATTTCGCCCGCGGCAGAAAGGTCACCGCCGCCGCGGCCAGCGCGGCGATGGCCGCCAGCAGGCCCAACAGGAACGAAAAGCCGTTGGCCTTCACCAGCGGACCGAGCAGCCATACGGCCAGCGAACTGACGCCGAAGGCGATGGCGAGCCGCACGCCGGCCACCCGCGATCGCATGCGGTCGTCGACGTAGCGGACGATCAGCGCGTCGGTGAACGGGATGGCGCCGAACACAAAGGCCATGAACGCTATGGCGAGCGCGTAGAACGCCCATCCTTGCGCGTGCGCGGCGAGTGCGAACAGCGGTATCTGCGCCACGACGACGAGGAGGAACAGCCGCTTCAGCGGAAAGCGGTCGATCGCGCGGCCGACGATGAGCTGCGCGAACGACGCGATCACATACACCAGTCCCAATAGCGCGCCGATCACCGCGGGATCGGCGGTGATTGCTCGCATCCGGTCGCCCATCAACTCGCCGTTGCCATTGGTCGTGAAGTTGAAGACCAGTGCGCCGCAGGTCGACGTCAGCGTCAGCACCAGCACGACGCGCGCCAGCTCGCGGCGCGGCAAGTCCGACTGCTTCGGCGCGCGCTTGGCGGGCGCCGATCCCTCGCGCGGCACGACCCGCGCGAACAGGAAGCCGAACAGGATCGACGCGACCCCCGGGATCACGAAGGCCATCCGCCAGCCCAGGTACTTGACGGTGAGTCCCGTCAGCACGGCGGCGACGGCAATGCCAAGGTTGCCGACGAGCCCGTTGATGCCGATCACCGTGCCCGGACGCGTCGTGCTCTGCACGAGCATCGGGATGCCGACCGGATGGTAGATCGACGCGAACGTCCCCATCAGGGTCAGCGCGGCTGCCAACTGCCAGGCGTTCTGCGTGACGGCGGTCAGCAGGCAGGTCGCGCCGATGCCGAACGCGAACACCAGCATCATCGCGCGTCGCCCCCAGTGGTCGCCCAGCCGTCCGGAAGGCACGGAGCCCAGGCCGAACAGCAGAAAGGCACCGGCCGCATACGGCATCAGGTCTTCCCAGCGCGCGAAGCCGAAATCGCTGGCGATGGCGCCGACCGCGGTCGCGAAGATCAGCAGCACAAGGTGGTCGATCGCGTGCGCGACGTTCAACAGCATCGTCGTGGCCGTCGTATGGGCGGCGAGGTGGCCGGGGCCGGACGCCGCGAGCGCGGATGCGGTGGAGGACGGGGGTGGCGGCATGGACGCGGAGTGGCTGGTAACGCGACGAAGTCGCGGGCGCGGCCAACCGCGCATCCGTTACTCTACCTGAGCGCTGTGATCCAACCCAGCCGGCGTTCATTGCGGGGATTGCGTGATTCGCCGCAGCCGCTCAAATTGACGTTTACGTAAACGTAATGTATGGTCGAAGGGCCGTCGCCCCCCGCTTCCGGGGCCGTCCGCCTGGCCGGCGCGGCACCCCCGCGTGGGGTAAGCTTTCCAGCCCGGACGCTTGGCGCCCGCTGCCGCCGGTCCGCATCATGCCCGCCCGAGGTTCGCGATGAACGACGCATCCCGTCCGCCACTCGTCTACAAGCCGTTGCACAAGGTGCGTTTCGTCACCGCCGCCAGTCTCTTCGACGGACACGACGCGTCGATCAACATCATGCGCCGCATCCTGCAGGCCTCCGGCTGCGAGGTCGTTCATCTCGGCCACAACCGGTCGGTCGAGGAAATCGTCAATTGCGCTCTGCAGGAAGACGCACACGCCATCGCGATCTCGTCGTACCAGGGCGGCCATGTCGAGTACTTCAAGTACATGCTCGACCTGCTGCGCGAGCGCGGCGGCGCCCACATCAAGGTGTTCGGCGGCGGCGGCGGCGTCATCGTGCCGGCCGAGATCGCCGAGCTGCACGACTACGGCGTCACCCGGATCTTTTCGCCAGAGGACGGGCAGAAGCTGGGGTTGCAGGGAATGATCAACGAGATCGTCGCCGCCTGCGACGCCGATCTCGCCACCGGCCTGCCGGCCTCGCTCGCCGCGCTGCGCCAGGGGTCGCGCTTCGAGCGCACGCACGCGCTCGCGCGCCTCATCACCGGGCTCGAGAACGACGCGGTGCCGGCCAGGCTGCGCGCCGAGATGGTGGCGGCCGCGCAGGAGTCCGGCGTGCCGACACTCGGCATCACCGGCACCGGCGGCGCCGGCAAGAGCTCGCTGACCGACGAGCTCGTGCGCCGCTTCCGCCTCGACCAACACGACGCGCTGCGGATCGCGATCATCTCGATCGATCCGTCGCGCCGCAAGTCGGGCGGCGCGCTGCTGGGCGACCGCATCCGGATGAACGCGATCGAGCATCCGCACATCTACATGCGCTCGCTGGCGACACGCGACTCATTTGCGTCACCCGGCAGCGAGATCAGCAAGGCGCTGCCCGATGTGATCGCCGCCTGCAAGGTGGCCGGCTTCGATCTCGTGATCGTCGAGACGTCCGGCATCGGGCAGGGTGACGCCGCGATCGTGCCGCTGGTCGATACGTCGCTGTACGTGATGACGCCGGAATTCGGCGCCGCGTCGCAGCTCGAGAAGATCGACATGCTCGACTTCGCCGATTTCGTCGCCATCAACAAGTTCGACCGCAAGGGCGCGCAGGACGCGCTGCGCGACGTCCGCAAACAGTTCCAGCGCAACCGCGAGGCATGGAAGACGGCGCCCGACGCGATGCCGGTGTTCGGCACGATGGCGTCGCGCTTCAACGACGACGGTGTCACCGCGCTGTACCAGGCGCTCGTCGTCAAGCTGGCGGAGAAGGGCCTCGCATTGAAGCCCGGGACGCTGCCACCCGCCACGACGCGGCAATCGACCGCGCAGATCGTCATCGTGCCGCCGGCGCGCGTCCGCTATCTCGCGGAGATCGCCGAAACCGTCCGCGGCTATCACCAGTGGGCCGACGCGCAGGCGCGCATCGCGCGCGAGCGGCAGCAGCTGACGGCGACGAAAGCCATGCTTTCGTCGCCGTCATCCCCGCGCAGGCGAGGATCCGGCGACGTCGACGCAGCTGCCGATACGCCGCCGGGTCCCCGCCAGCGCGGGGACGACGATTTCGCGGCGATCGACGAGCTCGTCGCCGACCGCGACGCGCAGCTCGACCCGCGCGCGAAGAAGCTGCTCGCCATGTGGCCGCGGACGCAAGCCGCCTACAGCGGCGACGAATACGTCGTGAAGATCCGCGATCGGGAAATCCGCACGGCGCTCACCACCACGTCGTTATCGGGCACCAAGGTGCGCAAGGTCGCGCTGCCGAAGTACGAGGACGACGGCGAGATCCTGCGCTGGCAGCTCCTGGAGAACGTACCGGGCAGCTTCCCGTTCGCCGCCGGCGTATTCGCGTTCAAGCGCGAGAACGAGGATCCGACGCGGATGTTTGCCGGCGAAGGCGACCCGTTCCGCACCAACCGCCGCTTCCACCTGCTCGCCGACAACATGCCTGCGAAGCGGCTGTCGACGGCGTTCGATTCCGTCACGCTGTACGGCAACGATCCGGCCGTGCGCCCGGACATCTATGGCAAGGTCGGCAACTCCGGCGTGTCGATCGCCACGCTCGACGACATGAAGGTGCTGTACTCGGGCTTCGACCTCACGGCGCCCAACAACTCGGTGTCGATGACGATCAACGGCCCGGCGCCCACCCTGCTCGCGATGTTCATGAACACGGCGATCGACCAGCAGCTCGACAAGTTCCGCACCGACAACGGCCGCGAGCCCACCGACGACGAGCAGGACAAGATCCGCGCATGGACGCTCGCCACCGTCCGCGGCACCGTGCAGGCCGATATCCTGAAGGAGGACCAGGGCCAGAACACCTGCATCTTCTCCACCGAGTTCTCGCTGAAGGTGATGGGCGACATCCAGTCGTACTTCGTCCATCACAACGTGAAGAACTTCTACTCGGTGTCGATCTCGGGCTATCACATCGCCGAGGCCGGCGCCAATCCGATCTCGCAGCTCGCGTTCACGCTGAGTAACGGCTTCACGTTCGTCGAGGCGTATCTCGCGCGCGGCATGCACATCGACGACTTCGCAGGCAACCTGTCCTTCTTCTTCAGCTACGGCATGGACCCCGAGTACACGGTGATCGGCCGTGTCGCGCGTCGCATCTGGGCGGTGGCGATGAAGAACCGCTACGGCGCCAACGAGCGCTCGCAGAAATTGAAATTCCACTCGCAGACGTCGGGCCGCTCGCTGCACGCGCAGGAGATCTCGTTCAACGACATCCGCACGACGCTGCAGGCGCTGATCTCGACGTACGACAACACGAACTCGCTGCATACGAACGCCTACGACGAGGCGATCACCACGCCCACCGAGGACAGCGTGCGGCGCGCGATGGCGATCCAGCTGATCATCAACCGCGAATGGGGCCTCGCGAAGAACGAGAACCCGAACCAGGGATCGTTCATCATCGAGGAGCTGACCGACCTGGTCGAGGAAGCGGTGCTGAAGGAATTCGAGGCGAT
>JBDTNR010000127.1:0-8419 GCA_039933655.1 Betaproteobacteria bacterium
TCGCCCATCCGGTAGAACACGAGCTTGTCCGGATGCTCCGCCTTGACGCGCAGGTACTGCTGCATCATCGGCGTATGGGCGGAAAGTGCGCGCTCCGGCGTAGTGCCGGCAGCATGCGGCGCGTTGGAGGGCATCCGGCGATTATAGCGGCGCCACCCCCATGCCACGGGCGGTAAGCATTCGTTAAGACTTCCCGCCTAGTCTCCTGCACATCGATTCATCACGCAGGAGACAGAGCATGAACAGGTGGTCCATTTCCCTCGCGATCGCGGCGCTGGCGCTGGTGGCGGGATTGTCTACGGCCGGTCCCCGCGAACTGCTTGCCGGCTATGAAGCAGCCGCCCGCCAATCGGCGCCTGCATTCGCAGGTTTTTCAGCAGCGCGCGGCGCGCGATTCTTCGGCGAGACGCATGGCGGCGAATGGAGCTGCTCGACGTGTCACACGTTGTCGCCCGCCGCCGGGGGCCGGCACGCTAAAACCGGCAAGTCCATCGCGCCACTCGCCCCTGCCGCCAATGCGGAGCGCTTCAGCGATGCGGCGACGACGGAAAAGTGGTTTCGCCGCAATTGCAACGATGTACTCAATCGCGAATGCACGCCGCAGGAAAAGGGCGACGTGCTGACCTGGCTTCTCACCGTCCGCTAGGAGTCTTCCATGTTTCCCGATACAAAACGACTTTACTTCGATCTGACCGTGTGGATCGGCTCGCTGGCACTTGCCTTCGGCCTTCTCGCCACCGATGCGCTTGCCGAGCGCACGCGGGTGAGCGCGGACAACCCAGTGTGGCGCGCGGAGTGCGGTTCGTGCCACGTCGCCTATCCGCCGACGCTGCTCTCCTCGCCGCAATGGCGCGCGCAGATGGCGGCGCTCGATCGGCATTTCGGGACCAACGCGGCGGTCGATGCCGCCGCCGCGGCGGAGATCGGCGCCTTCCTCGAGGCCAACGCCGGACGCGACCGCGGCACTGTGCAGGCGGCCTCCGGACTCCCGCGCATCACGACGAGCACCTGGTTCGTCAAGGAGCACCGCGCGGTGCGCCCCGGCGACTGGACGTCGAACGTGGTGAAGTCCGCCGCCAACTGCGGCGCCTGCCACGCGGGCGCGGAGCGCGGTGATTTTGACGAGCACATGGTGCGCATACCACGTTGACCGGGAGGGAAACCCAGCATGAAGCACGACACGCCGACAGTCCGGATCCTCGTATGGGATCTTCCGCTGCGCATCTTTCACTGGCTGCTTGCCATCACGTTCACCGGCGCGTTCCTCACGGCCGAGTCGGAACGCTGGCGCGATATTCACGTCATGCTCGGATACACGATGCTGGCGTTGGTCGCGTTCCGGGTCGTCTGGGGCTTCCTCGGGACGCGGCACGCCCGCTTCGCGAGCTTCCTGTACGGTCCGGCACGGGTCTGCGCATACCTGCGGTCGCTGGCGTCCAAGAGGCCCGCGCACTACACGGGACACAATCCGGCCGGCAGCTGGGCGATCTATGCATTGCTGGGATGTGCGGCTGCAGCGGGTGTGACCGGGCTCGCACTGTACAACGAGATCGGCGGCCGCTGGGTCGAGCATTGGCACGAGTTCATCGCGAACTCGATGCTCGCGATCGTCGCCGTGCACATCGTCGGCGTCGCGGCGGGCAGTTTCCTGCACCGCGAAAATCTCGTGCGCGCGATGTTGACCGGATACAAATCCGGCGCGGCCGGTGACGCAATTGGCGGCCCACGGCGCGTCGTCGCGGTGCTGCTCGTCGCGGCGATCGTCGGGCTCTGGACAGGTGTGGTGCCGACACCGGGGCTGGAGTCGGTGGCGGCCATGATGCCGGTCAAGGCGGGTGCCCCGGCACCTGCCTATACTGAACATCGCCCATGACCATGAGCCCCGATGCGCCTGCTTCTCGTCGAAGATGATGCACTGCTGGGCGACGGCCTCGCCGCGGGACTCACGCAAGCGGGGTTCCAGGTGGACTGGGTCCGCGACGGCGTGGCCGCGCTGCATGCCGCGGACACCGGCGGCTACGCCGCGTTGATCCTCGACCTGGGGCTCCCGCGGATGACCGGCTTCGACGTGCTGCAACGGGTGCGCGCCCGCGGACTCCGGATGCCCGTGCTGATCCTTACCGCACGCGATGCGATCCAGGATCGCGTGCGCGGCCTCGATGCGGGCGCGGACGACTATCTGATCAAGCCCGCCGACCTCGCGGAACTCGCCGCACGCCTGCGCGCGCTGATCCGCCGGTCCAAGGGCGAGGCGGATCCAACGCTGCGCATCGGCGCCGTGGAACTCGATCCGGCAGCGCGCACCGTGGTGCACGGCGGCTCGCCCGTCGCGCTCAAGCCGCGTGAGTTCGCGCTCCTCCACGAGCTTATGCTCAACGCGGGCCGCGTGCTGACCCGCGATCAGCTCGAGGACCGTCTCTACCGCTGGGGCGAAGAAATCGGCAGCAACTCGGTCGAGGTCCACGTCCACCACCTGCGCCGCAAACTCGCGCCCGACCTCATCCGCACGGTGCGCGGGGTCGGTTACATGCTGCCGCGCCCGCGATGAAGGCCGTCGCTGCTGGCGGATCGCTGCGACTGCGCGTCCTGACGCTCGCGCTCTCGGCGGTGGTGCTGGTGTGGCTCGGTGCCGCCGCATATTCGTACTTCGACGCGCGCCACGAAGCCAACGAGATCCTCGACGGTTACCTCGCACAGTCGGCCGCGCTCATCGCCGCGCAGGCGACGGACGGCCAGGACGAAATCGACGTCGAGCATGCGCCGCAGTTGCACAAGTACGCGCGACGGGTCGCGTTTCAGGTGTGGGAAGGCGGTCGCGAGTTACGCCTGCATTCGGCCAATGCGCCCAATCGGCGGCTGATGGCGCGCGACGAAGGCTTTGCCGACGTCGTCATCGACGGCCGCGCATGGCGCGCGTTCTCGAGTTGGGACCGCAAGCACAAGCTGCTGATCCAGGTGGGAGAGGAGCGCGGCACACGCGATGCGATCGCCGCTTCGGTCGGGCGCAGTCTGCTCACGCCGCTGCTGGTTGCGCTTCCGTTGCTCGCGCTGCTACTCTGGTGGGCGGTTACCGGGGGCCTGCGTCCGCTGCGTGAGCTGGGCGAGCAGGTGGCATCGCGGGATTCCCATAATCTCGCTCCGCTCGATGCGGGAACTTCGCCCGCGGAGGTGGCGCCGCTCGTGGGCAGCCTCAATCACCTCTTCGAACGCGTGGGGCAGTCCCTTGCGCGCGAGCGGCGCTTCACCGCCGACGCCGCGCACGAACTGCGCACCCCGATCGCCGCGTTGCGCACGCAGGCACAGGTAGCGCTCGGTGCGACAACGGACGCGGAGCGTGCGAAAGCACTGCTCAAGGTCGTTGCCGGCTGCGATCGCGCGGCCCGCCTGGTCGACCAGATGCTGACACTGGCGCGCCTCGACCCGGCGCAACCCGAGCGCCAGGCCACACCATGCAACCTCGCGGCGATCCTGCGCGCTTCGCTTGCCGACGCGGCGCCAAACGCGATCGAGCGGGCCATCGACATCGAACTGGCCGCCGACGATGGCTGCGTGGTTAGCGGCGATCCGGCACTGCTCGCCATCCTCGCGCGCAATCTCGTCGACAACGCCGTGCGATATGGCGAGTCGGGCACGCACGTGCGCGCGACGGTCGCGCGCGATGTCGGCGGCGTGGAACTGCGGGTGGCCGACGATGGACCGGGCGTGCCTGCGACCGAGATGGACCGGCTGGGTGAGCGGTTCTATCGGCAGACCGGCATGGAGGCGACCGGAAGCGGCCTCGGACTGTCGATCGTGCGGCGAATCGCGGATGTGCACGGTGCGACGGTAGCATTTCGCGCGGCCACGGCGGGGACCGGACTCGTCGTCACCGTGCGCTTTGCGGACGACGAGCGCGCACGCGCGGCGCCCGTATAGCGCGCAGATTGCTGATGCAGCCTACGGCGCGAGGGGAATGCGCCCGGCGACCTTGAACTCACCACCGCCTTCGGGCGTTATGATCACCATCTCCGCGGTTGCCGGACTCACGCCGGTGAAAGCCAGCGTCGTCGCGCCGTGGGTGACGAGGATAAGGTTGCCCTGCCGCGGCGCGTCCGCGACGAGCTTCCTGAAACCCGCCAGTTGCCGCTCGCGATTGTGGCCATGCTCGAAGAGATTCGACAGCGCGGGTTCCTTCTGTGCTTCGACGCCGAGGGCAAGGCGCGCCGTTTCGAGCGTGCGGCACCACGGACTCGCGAGCACCCGGGCGATGGGGACGCCATGCGCCCGCAGCGATGCGCCCAGCCGCTGCGCTTCCGGGCGACCCGCCGCCGACAGGTTGCGCTGCGTGCGGCAGTCGTCGAGCTTGAAGCCGGGCGGATCGCCGACGCCGGGATCGGTGACCGCGTGCCGGATCAGCACGACCTGGCCGCCTTGCGCGAGCAGCGCCCACAGTGTGTCGTCCGCCCGTGTGGGCGCGGCGACGAACAGAAGCATCAGGACGATCGCGCGGAACATCGGACAAGGATAGCGGCAACGACTGCGAATGCAACGCAAAGGTGGTGGACAGGCACGGGCGGCGCTGCCGCGCCAGGCGTCGCTCCCCCGCGGCGCACCTACCCATTGCGCCGGCCGGATTCGGCGAAAGACCTCCCACTTCCCGACGGGGTTGTCCGCGCGCACGCGGCATGGCACGCTCGGCCATGTCACCATTTCCGGGAGTCAGCGTATGACCGAGCACCGCGGAGCCGCCGACGAAGACGACAAGGGCGAGGTCGCCGATGCGTCTCCGCGCCGCGAGTTTCTGAAGGTCTCCGCGGCTGCCGCGGGCGCCACGCTGCTGTCCGCATGTTTCGGCGGCGGCGACGGCGGCGACGAAAACCCGCTGCTCGGCGACCCGCAAGTCGATCCGCTCACGCGCTTCGACAAGCTGGTCGTCCTCATGTTCGAGAACAGGTCGTTCGACAACCTGCTGGGCTACCTGTATCCCGCCGGGCAGGGATTCAACGGCTTGAACGACGGCAACTACCCGAATCCGGTGCCGTCGTACATCAACGACGGTCGCGCCTATGTCGCGCCGCGGCCAAGCCCCGGCACGGACGCCGACATGCAGAACCCCAACCCGGACCCCGGCGAGCCCTACCCGCACGTCAACACGCAACTCTTCCGCACGGTGAATCCGGCGACGAACCGGTTCGAAGCGGCCGCGCAGATGAAATCACCGTACAACGCGCCGCCGTGGGATCAGGCGGCGGCGATGAACGGGTTCGTGGAGGACTACTGCAACACCTACGTCGCCGCCAACGGCCGCCATCCGACGTTCGACGAGTATCGCGTCATCATGGATTCGTTCACGTCCGCGCAGTTGCCGGTGCTGTCGACGCTCGCGAAGTCGTTCGCCGTCTACGACGCGTGGTTCTGCGCGGTGCCGTCGCAGACCTACTGCAACCGCTCGTTCTTCAACGCGTCGTCGTCGTCGGGCTTCCTGCTCAATTCGCCGCACAAGCGGTGGCTGGAGACCAACACCGCGCCGACGATCTTCAACCGACTGCAGACGGCGGGGCGCACGTGGCGGGTCTACTACGACGCCACGCAGATCGTCCCGCTGACGGCGCTCATCCATGCGCCGGTGCTGGCGCCGTACTTCCTGACGCACTTCGCGACGATGGACCAGTTCTACAAGGACGTTGCGAACGACACGCTGCCCGACTATGCGTTCGTCGAACCGCGGATGCTGTTCAACCACAACGACATGCATCCGCCAGGCCCGCTTGTCATCGATGGCGTGAAGATTCCGGACCCGTCGGATGTCCGCTGCGGCGACTTGCTGCTGCACGAGATCTACAGCGCCGTTCGTGCCAGCGCGACGCGCGCCGTCAATCCTTCGAAGACGCTGCTCCTCGTCACCTTCGACGAGCATGGCGGCTGCTTCGACCACGTCGCGCCGCCGTCCGCGCTGTCGCCGCAGAATCCGCAACCCGAGGGCGAGATGGGTTTCTACTTCGACCGCCTCGGTGTCCGCGTGCCGACGATCGCCATCAGCGCTTACACGGGCGCGGGCACCATCGTGAGCCGGCGGGTGCATCACGCCGCCGTGATCCGGACGCTGTGCGAAAAGTTCAGCCTGCCGCACCTGACCGAGCGCGATCGGACTGCGCCCAATCTCCGTGACGCGATCAACCTCGGCGCGGCGCGCGATGCGGTCTCGTGGCCGGTCACCGTGCCACCGCCGCAGCCGCCCGCTTCGGGCAACACGGATCCGCTTTCGCCGCAGCTCGCGCCGGTTCCGCTCAACGGGCTCGAGAAGGATTTCGTGACACTGGCGCTCACCCATTTCACCGGCGTGGAACCTGCGCCCGATGCCGTGCCGAAGACGGTGGGCGCGGCCTACACCGCGCTGCTCCCCTACGCGGGCGCGTTCGGGAGCACCTAAAGCGATGGCGCGATCGTCTGTGGCCGATGCGGCGGAATGCGCATGAGTCCGCTGACGCTCACGCCGGCCGCGCTGACATTCGCCAGTTTGCGGAAGATCTGGTCCGACGGATCGCCGCTGGTCGTCGATCCAGGGTCGCGCGGCGCGGTCGACGCATCGGCAGCGACGGTCGCGCGCGTGCTCGCGAGCGGGCAGACCGTCTACGGCGTCAACACGGGTTTCGGCCTGCTCGCGCGGACGCGCATCGACGACGCGCGGCTGACGGAGCTGCAGCGCGCGCTCGTGCGCTCGCACAGCGCGGGGACGGGCCCGTTGCTCGACGATGCCACCGTCCGGCTCATCATGGCGCTCAAGGCCACGTCGCTGGCCTGCGGCTACTCCGGCGTGCGCTGGGAAGTCATCGACCTCATCGTGCGCGTCGCCAACGCAGGCATCGTGCCGTGCATTCCGGGCCAGGGGTCGGTCGGTGCTTCGGGGGACTTGGCGCCGCTCGCGCATGTCGCGTCGGTATTGATCGGAGAAGGGGAGGCGCGTGTCGACGGCCGCGTGTTGTCCGGCGCCGCCGCGCTCGCCGCAGCGGGCTTGGCGCCGATCGAACTGATGCCGAAGGAGGGGCTCGCGCTGCTGAACGGCACGCAGGTGTCGACCGCGCTTGCGCTGTCCGGGTTGTTCGCCGCGGAGCGCGCGCTGGCCGCCGGGTTCGTCGCGGGCGCGATGACCGTCGACGCCTGCCTCGGCAGCGATACGCCTTTCGACGCGCGCATCCAGGCGGTGCGCGGCCATCGCGGCCAGATCGACGCGGCACGGGTCTATCGCGACTTGCTTGCCGGCAGCTCGATCCGCGCGTCGCACGTCGATTGCCATCGCGTGCAGGATCCGTACAGCCTGCGCTGCCAGCCGCAGGTGATGGGCGCCTGCCTGGACCAGATGCGCCATGCGGCGTCGGTGCTGCTGATCGAAGCGAATGCGGTGTCCGACAATCCTCTGGTGTTCGCGGAGTCGGGGGAAATCCTGTCCGGCGGCAATTTCCACGCGGAGCCGGTCGCCTTCGCGGCCGACAACCTCGCGCTGGCCATTGCCGAGATCGGCGCTTTGTCCGAGCGGCGCACCGCGCTGCTGATGGACAGCAACATGTCCGGCTTGCCGCCGTTCCTCATCGAGGACGGCGGGGTGAATTCCGGCTTCATGATCGCGCAGGTGACGGCCGCCGCGCTCGCGTCGGAAAACAAGTCGCTGGCGCATCCGTCGTCGGTGGATTCGCTGCCGACGTCGGCGAACCAGGAAGATCACGTCAGCATGGCCACCAACGCCGCGCGCCGGCTGCTGCCGATGGCCGGCAACACGGCGGCGATCGTCGCCATCGAGCTGCTCGCCGCGGCACAGGGCCTCGACCTGCGCCGGCCGTTGACGACATCGCCGGTGCTGGCGCGCGCGCACGCGCTGATCCGCGAATCGGCGGCATACTGGGCCTGCGACCGCGCGTTCGCGCCCGACTTGTCCGCGATCCGCGCACGGGTGGAGGCCGGCGAGTTCGCGGGCTTCGCCGATGCCGCAATCAATTCCCAATGATTTTCACTTCGGACCCCATCATGCATCGCGACGATCCGCAATCACTTGTCACCGCCAAGCCCGGCACACGCTACCTCGACCGCGTCGTCCGCGCGCCGCGCGGCACGCAGTTGTCCGCGAAGAGCTGGCTCACCGAAGCCCCGCTGCGGATGCTGATGAACAACCTCGACCCCGAAGTCGCCGAGAATCCGAAGGAGCTCGTCGTCTACGGAGGCATCGGCCGCGCGGCGCGTAACTGGGAATGCTTCGACGCGATCGTCACCGCACTGCGCGAGTTGGACGATGACGAGACGCTGCTGATCCAGTCCGGCAAGCCGGTGGCGGTGTTCAGGACGCACGCGGATGCGCCGCGCGTACTGCTCGCCAATTCCAACCTCGTCCCGAAATGGGCGACGTGGGAGCACTTCAACGAACTCGACCGCAAGGGCCTCATGATGTTCG
>JBDTNR010000128.1:0-8401 GCA_039933655.1 Betaproteobacteria bacterium
CAGCGACGTGCCCACGGAACTTCGCGGAAGAACTGCACGGTCTGGTCGCGGCAGTCGAATGGTTCAATCGTCACCGCGCGGGACGGCGTGTCGGCAAAGAATTCTCCGGGGCCGCACATCACTGCCGAGCCCGGCCCGAACAGTGTCACCGTCGGCACGCCGACGATGCGGCCGAGATGCGCGATGCCGGTATCGGGGCAGACGAGCAGGCGCGCCTGCGCGAGCACGTGCCACAACGACGACAAACACAGCGTGCCCGCGATTCGCGCACGTTCGCTGCCGGAATCGATCGCGTCGAGGATGTCCGCTTCGCCGGGTCCTGCGCTCCACACGACGCGCAGCCCGCGGGCCTCGACCGCCAGCGCGAGCGCGCGCCAGCGGTCGGCCGGCCACGCTTTGAGCCGCGAGCTCGCACCCACATGGAGCACGGCGTACGCATCGCCGAACGATGGCGCACCGGCATTCGCCGGCGCGGACCAGTCGCCTGCGCGGTAGCGCGACGGACGCGGACCCCCGACTATTTCCGCCGCCGTGTCGCCGAACGCGGTGGGCGTCGGCGAATACGGGACCAGTTCGTCGACCGGCCAGTTCTTGCGTGGGGGGCGATCGCCGGCGATGCCCACGATCCAGCGCGCGCCGAGCGCGCGGGCCAGCCACGACCAGCGATTGTCGGCCGGCAGGACGGCAAGATCGAAGCGCGGCAGCGCCAGCAATCCCGTGAAGGTCGCGAAGGCGCGCGGATCGAACGGATGCGCGATGACGCCATACGGACGCCCGGCGTAGAGCGGCGCGTAGTCGCGATTCACCGTCATGACGATCTGCGCCGCCGGATACTGCGCGCGCAGTTTCGCCAGCAGCGCCGTCACCATCAGCGTGTCGCCGAGCAGCAGGTGATGCAGAACCAGGATGCGCGACGGGGATGCCGGACGCTGGCGCACAAACCCCCAGCGCGCGATGGCCAGCGCGACGCCGGCGTAGCGCATCGGCGCGCGGCTACCCGCCATCCCGGCTTTCCGCGGCCAGCTGCCGCAGGCTCTCGTCGAGGATCACGAGCGACAGGATCTGCTCGGCCAGTGCCGGCGTCGTCGCATAGGCCGTCATCATCGCCTGCACGCGCGCCGCGTCGAGCTGGCCAGCGGTGACGCGCGACAGCGATTCCGCGACGGCGGGCAGGCGCTCCGCGAGATCGTCGCGCAGCCAGCCGGACAGCGGCGGATTGAAGCCGCGCTTCTTCCGCGCGAACGCGCCCAGCCGTTCGAGCTCGGGCGCCAGCCGCGCGAGATAGCGCTTCGGCGGCGATGTGAAACGCTCGGCCTGCGGCAATGCCAGCACCGCCTCGACGAACCGGTGATCGAGCAAGGGCGCCCGCAGCTCGAGCCCATGCGCCATCGTGCACAGGTCCGCCTTGCGCAGCACGTACTCCGGCAGGTAGTTGGCGAAATCCCAGCGCAGCAGCCGGTCGTGACGCGTCGTGGGCGGCAGGTCCGGTGCCCGCCAGTAGTGGACCGGCAGCGAAGTTCGCCCGGGTTGCAGGAACCGCCGCTGGTTCGGCGTCAGGCCGGAGAAGCGCAGCGCATACGCCGATTCCCAGTCGACCGCGAGTTCACCCGCCGCCTTGCGCCAGCCCTTCGGACGGGCGTCAGGCAGGATCGGCAACGGCACGCGCAGGTCGCCGCGCCAGCCGTTGCGCAGGTGCTTGGCGATGCGCTTGTAGCCGCCGAACAGTTCGTCGCCGCCGTCGCCACCGAGCACGACCTTGACATGCCGTTCGGTCGCGCGTGCCAGATACCACGTCGGGAACGACGACGGATCCGCGAACGGTTCGTCGAGCGTGGCGACGATTTCGTCGAAATCGTCGCGGATCGTCGTGGGGACGACGATCCGCTCGTTGGTCAGGCCCAGCGCACGGGCCGTCTCTGCCGCCTCTTCGCTTTCGTCGAGGGACGAGCCCGGAAACGCCGCCGAGAATGATTGCAGCCCCTGGTGGCCCGTCGCCGCCAGCCGGCAGGCGATGGTGCCGGAATCGATGCCGCCGGACAGGAAAAGTCCCAGCGGACGGTCGGCGACGAGCCGCAACTCGATCGCCTGGTCGAGCAGCGCGCCGTAGTCGGGAACGGATGCGGGGCGCGGCGACCAGTAGCGATGGAGGCCCAGGCGACCGCTATCGAGCTCTACTTCCAGGCGATGCGCATTGGGCAGCCGCGCGATGTTGGTGAAGATCGTCCGCGGCGCCGGCACGTAGCGATGCGCGAGATACGCGTCGATGGCATCGGCCGAAAACCCCCGCAGTGCGCGCGGCAGCCAAGGCAGGACGCTGCGCACCGTCGAGCCGAAGGCGAAGCCGCGCTCGCCATGCGCGTAGACGATGGGCTTCAGCCCGAGGCGGTCGCGCACGACGTGCACGCGACGCGTGCGGAAGTCGACGATCGCGAACGCGAACATGCCGCGCAGGCGCGGCAGCAGGCCCTCGATTCCCCAGGCCGCGTAGCCGCGCAGGATGAACTCCGTATCGCTTGAGGTGCGAAAGGGTCCGTCGCGTTCCGCCAGTGCGCGCGCATCGTCCTGCCAGCCGTAGACTTCCCCGTTGTAGCAGATCCAGATCGCGCCATCGTCGGTGCCCAGCGGCTGGTCGGCCAGCGGCCGCGGGTCGATGATCGACAGCCGCGCGTGGACGAGGCCCGCCGCCGCCGCGGCGTCGTCGGCCAGCCGCCGGCCCGCCGCGTCGAACGTCGCGACGTGCTGCGCGTCCGGGCCGCGGCGTTTGAGCGTCGCCATCATGCGGCCACGAACGTCGGGGCCGACCGGTGCGCCGAAGTGACCCGCAATACCACACATCAGCGGGCCCCTCCCACCACTCGCGCGAACACCGACTCCATGCCGTCGAGCATGCGGTCGATGCCGAAATTCGCCTGCGCGTAAGCGTGGGCCGCCTCCCCCATCCGCGTGCGCAGCGACGCGCTGGCCATCAGCCGTTCGAGCGCGGCGGCCAGCGCGGACGGGTTCCGCGGCGGCACGAGCAATCCGGTCTCACCATCGCGCACCGCCTCGGCAATCGCGCCGATCGGCGTCGACACCGCGGGCAGCCCGCATGCCGCGGCCTGCATCAGGCTCTGCGGCACGCCTTCGTCGCCGAATGAGGGCAGCACCGCGATATCCGCGCAGGCGAACCACGCGGGAACGTCATCCTGGTTGCCGGTGAAGCGTACGTCGTGCCTCAGTCCCATGGCCGCCACGCGGCCTTCGAGATGCGCGCGCCGCGGCCCGTCACCGATGACGAGCAGCTGCCAGCCCGGTACGCGGGCGCGCAACAGCATCCATGCGTCGAGCAGGTCGTCGTGACCTTTCCAGTCGCGCAGCGTGGCGACGATTGCAAGCGCGGGGCGGGAATCCACCTGCAGACGCGCGCGCGCCTCCGCCGGATCGAGCGGGCGAAAGCGCGCGAGATCGATGCCCGTGCGCACCGACGTGACGCGCACGGGCGCGACGCCGTTGTCGCGCACGAGCTGGTCTTTCAACGCTTCGCCCGTGACGACGATGTGCGCGGTCGCGCGCTGGTAAAGCCAGCGCGTCGTGGCGGAATGGTTGACGGGCGTCGACACGTGCCGGGTGCGCACGACCGGCGCCATGCCTCGCAGCGTGGCGCCAGCGATCGCGACCAGCCACGCGTCCGTCGAACTGTGCGTGTTAATGACGTCGAAGTTCCGGCCGCTGCGCACCAGCCAGTCGCGCATCGCCTTCAGGCCGCTAAGTTTTTTCGCCTCGATCGGCAGGCCCTGCACCGCGAGCCCGCGCGCGCGCGCCGCCGGCAGTATCTCGGCCGATGCGGCGGTCAGGAGCTGCACGCGATGGCCGCGGCGCATCATGCCTTCCATCTCCGTCAGGATGCGCAGCTCCTGGCCGCCCCAGCCGGTGGATGACTCGGTGTGCAGGATCGCGAGCGGCTTCACGTCATCGTCCACCCGGGCGCGTAGCGGCGGAACCAGCGCTCGAGAATCAGCAATGCCCACAGCCGGCCGGCGTGATTGCGTTGTCCACGCCGGTGTTCCGCCAGCAGCCGCGCCACCGCGCCGTCGCGGAAGAGCCCACGGCGTGCGAGGCCGCCCGCGCCGAGGTGCTCGTCGAGTTCGCCCTGCAGGCGGCCGGCCAGCCATTCGGTCAGCGGCATGACGAAGCCCTGCTTGCCGCGATGGACGATGGCGGGCGGCAGGTAGCGCTCCGCGACGCGTTTCAGTATGTGCTTGTGCGTGGTGCCGCGGATCTTCTGGTCGGGCGCGAGCCGCGCGCAGAACTCGACGAAGCGATGATCGAGATAGGGAACGCGCGCCTCGAGCGAATGCGTCATCGTCGCGCGATCGACTTTGGTCAGCAGGTCGTCCGGCAACCAGAGCCGGGTGTCGACATGCAGCAGGCGGTCGAGATAGTGCACCGAGTTCGCCTCGGCGTACGCCTGCGCCGCCAGTTCGCCCACGTCGGGGGCGTCGCGGGTCGCGGACAGGAACTGCGGCGTGAACAGCCGCGGATGCAGCAGCACGTCGAAGACGTTGGGAATCGTCCGGTAGCGCCGCGCGAGCGGCTCGGTCAGCGAGCGCAGCAGCCGGTCCTTGCGCAAGCTGACCGGCAACGTCCTTACGAGCGCGGGCAGCGGCGACGCGGGATGGGCGAGCCAGCGCGTGAAGCGCTCCTCGTGCATGCGCTTTCGGTAGTTGGAATAGCCGCCGAACACCTCGTCGGCGCCCTCGCCCGTCAGCACGACGGTGACGTCGCGCCGCGCAAAGCCCGACAGCAGCATGGTCGGCAACGCCGCCTGGTCGGCGAACGGCTCGTCGAAGACGTCGATCCAGCGGTCGAACGCGTCGAGCACATGGTCGGGCGTCAGCATGAGCGCATGGTGGCGGCTGCCGAGATGTGCGGCCACCTGCGCCGCCTCGCGATGCTCGCTGACGGCGACGTTGCCTTCGAAACCGATGTTGAACGTGTCGATCGGACCGCCGGTCAGGTCGGTCATCAGCGCCGCGATCAGGCCGGAGTCGATGCCGCCGCTGACGAACGCGCCGAGCGGCACGTCCGCGACGAGCATCCCCTCGACCGACGCGCGTAACTCACCATCGAGCGCATCCTCGGCCTCGCGGTCGGAGAGTACGAGCTTGTCCGAATAGTCGGGCCGCCAGTAGGACCGGATGTCGAGCCCGCCGCCGCGCAGCGTGAGTGCATGCCCCGGCGGCAGCTTGCGTACGCTGCGGAAGATCGAATGCGGCGCCGGTATGAACTGGCACTCGAGGTAGAGACGCAGCGCCGCCGGATCGATTTCGGCCGCGACCGCTGGATGCGCGAGCACGGCCTTCAACTCCGAACCGAACACGAACGTCGCGCCGTCCCACGCGTAGTGGAACGGCTTGACGCCCAGATGATCGCGGGCGGCGAAGAGCGTCTGCGTACCGGCGTCCCAGAGCGCGAACGCGAACATCCCGCGCAGGTGCGTGACGACGTCCTCGCCCCACTTCGCCCACCCGGCCAGTATCGTCTCGGTGTCGCCCGCCGTGCGGAACGTCCAGCCACCGCGCGCCAGTTCGTCGCGCAACTGGCGGAAATTGTAGATTTCACCGTTGAAGACCAGCGCCACGCGGCCGTCGGGGCCGAGCATCGGCTGCGGACTGCCCGCGACGTCGATGACCGACAGGCGACGATGGCCGAGGTGCGCGCGTCCGGACTCGAAGTAGCCGTCGGCGTCGGGACCGCGATGCGCAAGCGAGCGCGTCATCGCCGCCAGCACCGCGGGTGCGAGCGCCGTATCGCTGACGTAACCGGCGATGCCGCACATGGGAATTCGGTTTTAAGGCGCTGCTTTCGCGTTCCGCGCGAAAAGGACGGGCGGGGCGACGGGAACGTATGCGCGAGACAAAGCGTGCGCGCGGCGCGAAGTCTACCCGAAAATGCGCAGCGCCGGTTTGCGCCGCACCGGGCGCACGCTATACTTCGGGCCTGCCATGCGCGGCGACGCGCATCTTCTGCGGAATCCGCCGCCCCCGTCCATCAACCGGCCCGCCGCGGCTGGCCCCAACGCGACACCCCATGAAATTCCGGACCCGCGGACGCTTCAACGTCAAGCGCTGGAGCCGAGCGCTGGTCGATCGCGTGCGCGGCACGCCGTTCGACCGCGCGTTGCGAGCCGCGCGCCGTGTCGGCCGGCGCGAGTTCGTGTTCGGCTGGAACCGCGGACTGGGCGACATCGCGCTGGGTCTCGTGCCGCTGTTCGCGCGCATCCGCGCGGAACTACCCGGCAGCCGCATCACGCTGTTCACGCGCGCCGATCTCGCCGCCCCCTTCCAGCTGACCGAGGTCGACGTCCTGCACGTGGTGCCGGCACTCGAACGCGGCGCGCCGCTCGATCCCGCCGCCGCCGCCGCGAGCATGGCGGTCCCGCTGCCCGCGGACGCCGTCGTGTTCGCCGACCCCGATCCCACGCGGTGGCTCGACGGGCGCCGGCGCGAGTTTGCGCCGAGGCTGCGCTGGAACGCGGAGTGGAACGCCAAGGCAGAGGATCTGGTCCCCGGTTTCGACGGCATCACGATCGGCGCCCATGTCAATTCGGAGACCGCGCGATACTACGGGTACGTGAAGGATTGGCCGGAGACAGCGTGGCGCCAGCTGTTTGCACGGTTTCCGGACACGCGCAGCGTGCGCTGGCTGCTGTTCGGTAACGCCGCGCCCGCGCAGTTCACCCAGCCGAACATCGTCGACCTGCGCGGACGTACGGATTTTCTGGCGCTGCTGGCGGTGCTGCGCACGCGCTGCCGCATCCTGGTGGCGCCGGACAGCGGCGTGCTGACGGCTGCCTACTATCTCGACCAGGCGTTCCCGCTCGAAGTGATCTCGTTGTGGTCGGACCCGCGCCAGGGTGTGTTGAAGCAGGACTGCCCGTCGCCCAACCCCGAGCTTCGTCACCTGGCGCTCGCGGGACGCGACGAAGATGTCCGCAACCTGTCCGTCGACGAAGTCGGAGTCGCCGTCGCGGCCGCCCTCGCGCGTTGCGCCCACGCTACCGGCACGGAACGTGAACCGACGATCGCATCCTGAGGCGGCGCAGGTCCCCACGCGGGCCGCCGTCTTCCGCGCGAGGGTGTTCGTGCTGCTGCGCTTCTCCGTGCTGTTCTGGGCCTGCGCATATTTCGCGCTGGTCGCGATCAGCGGCCATACATACCTGCGTTCGTTCGCGTTCGGCTTCGCGCTTATCTTCGCGCTGTGGCTGATCCTGGGCGCGCTCTTCTCCGACGGCGAGGCGATACCGGTGCCCGACGCCTATCTGTGGATACCCGTCCTCGCATGGGCCGCATGGTCGGCCGCTTCCTATGCATGGTCGATCCATCCTGCCTACACCAGGGCAGAACTCGGCACCGAGATCGGCTGGGGGCTCGCGACCGCCACCATTTTCTACGTGGCCGCGCGTGCCGGCCCCGCGTTCCGGGCGCTGACGGCGACGGCCGTCGGTGCGGCAGCACTCCTTGCGTGCCTGGCCATCAAGGCGGCGCTGGCCGACGGCGACTTCAATCCGGAGGTGGCGCTGCTGCGGTCTCACGGCGGCGTCGGCGCGTTTTCCACGTATATCGCGCTGGCAATGCCAATGCTGCCGCTGTTGCTCGCACCGCGGCCCGCCGGCTTCGGCGCCAGTCGATGGTCGATCGCGGTCGCCGTCCTCGTCTTCGTGCTGCTGCTCGTTGCGGCGCGGCTGACCGAGAACCGCATGATCTGGGTGGCGTTCGCCGCCGGCTCGCTCGTCGCCGCGTTGCTGGCCGCCTGGCGCTGGCGGACCCGACTCGCCCGCGCGCCGTTGCGCTGGGGTGGCGTGCTGTTCGTGTTGCTGGTGATCCTGGGTTCGCTGTTTGTCGATGCCGCGATCAAGCGCACGCATACCGACTACGCGCGCGAAACGTCCGTCGCCAAGGCGATCGCCGAAGACCCGCGCTTCGTGCTCTGGCAACACACGTTCGAACGCATCCGCGAACGACCATGGACCGGCTTCGGCTTCGGCAAGTCGATCCTGCGCGAGGAGTTGCAGGGGGAACTGGGCGACCCCCTGCTCGCCCACGCGCACAACCTGTTCGTCAGCCAGTGGCTGCAGACGGGTATCGTGGGCGCGGCGTGCCTGCTCGCGTTGCTGCTGGCGCTCGTGTGGCGCTACTGGACGTTTCTCCGCGCGCCCGATGGCACGCTGGCCGCGATCGGCCTCGCCGGCCTCGTGATGCTGCTGACGTTCGTCGTCAAGAACGTCACCGATGACTTCATGATCCGCCCGACGTCCAAGGAATTCTGGGCGCTCAATGCGCTATTGATCGGATACGGCATTCGACGGGTGCGGATTGCGTCACCGGCAGCCGCTGCGGGGAAATGAGGGGACTTGCGGGTC
>JBDTNR010000129.1:0-8398 GCA_039933655.1 Betaproteobacteria bacterium
TGCACATCGCCATCCTGCTTTCGGCCTTCACCGGCGCCGGCGTGGCCGACAGGCAAGTCTTCATGAACGCCTTGCGGTCATCGCCCTTCTTGTCGCCCGCCTGCTTGTTGCACGACGTCATCTTGTTTTGCTGCGAGTTCGCGGCCGGTGCGTCCGCGGCCAGCGCGGCGCCGGAGCAGGCGAATGCGCCCGCCGCCAGCAATGCCAAGAATTTGTTCATTTGGGTCCCCTTCATTTGAGTGAATTCGGTCGAGTCGTGAGTTCTGCTCGCCGGGATTCGTCGAGGCGTGACGCCTTCCGATCCATTCGAGCCAGTCTACGGTATCGGTAACGCGCGAAGCAACGGTTTCGCGGACGCCGCGGCTGCGACTGTTGCGGCGGCGCCATCTTGCGCCGCAACAAAGGTTTGCCCCGGTCGGTACGCAGAGTCGCCAAAAAGCGGTAATATGTTGTTTTGGCTGTAAATTATCCAAGGACTCCGGCCGTGCCCACCTCCACCGCCCCACGACACAAGGTCGCCACCGGGCCCGCGGCAGCGCCCGCGCGCCCGATCGACGACACCCGCATCACCGACATCACCGAATTGTCGCCGCCCGCCCATCTGCTGCGCGAGTTTCCCGCGTCGGCGGGACCGGCCGCGACGACCTACGAGGCGCGGCAGGCGATACACCGCGTGCTGCACGGCGCGGACGATCGCCTGCTCGTGGTGGTCGGCCCGTGCTCGATCCACGACTACGATGCCGCGATCGACTATGCGACACGGCTCGCCGCCCTGAAGCACGAACTGGCCGACCGCCTGATCATCGTCATGCGCGTCTATTTCGAGAAGCCGCGCACCACCGTCGGCTGGAAGGGCCTGATCAACGACCCGCGGCTCGACGACAGCTTCCGCATCAACGAAGGACTGCGGCTCGCGCGGCGCATCCTGCTCGAGATCAACGAACTCGACCTGCCGGCCGGTACGGAGTACCTCGACATGATCACGCCGCAGTACATCGCCGACCTGATCGCGTGGGGCGCGATTGGCGCGCGCACGACGGAGAGCCAGGTGCATCGGCAGCTCGCGTCGGGGCTGTCCTGCCCGGTCGGCTTCAAGAATGGAACCAACGGCGACGTCCGGATCGCGGTCGACGCGATCAAGGCGGCGTCCGCGCCGCATCACTTCCTGTCCGTCACCAAGGGCGGGCACTCGGCGATCGTGCATACGGCCGGCAACGAGGATTGCCACATCATCCTGCGCGGAGGCAAGACGACGAACTATGACGCCGCCAGCGTCGAAGCCGTTTCGCGCGAACTCGCGCATGCGGGACTTGCGGCGCGCGTGATGATCGACTGCTCGCACGCGAACAGCCAGAAGCAGCACGACAAGCAGGTGGACGTGGCCCGCGACGTCGCCGCGCAGGTCGCTGCCGGCGACTCGCGGATCTTCGGCGTGATGATCGAAAGCCACATCAATCCTGGCCGGCAGGACCTGGTCGCCGGCAAGCCGCTGCAATATGGCGTGTCGATCACGGATGCGTGCATCGGCTGGGACGCGACCGTCGAGACGCTCAACATGCTGGCCGAGGGCGTGCGGCAACGCCGGCTGCGCCTGACCGACGAGGCGTGACGGCAACGCGCGACCGGTCCGCCAAGGCGGGCGCGGCCGAACCGGTGCCAACGGAGACCGAACTCAAGCTGCGCATCGCGCCCGAGGCCATCCCGCTTCTGGCAAAGCATCCGGCAGTCCAGGCGCACAAGCGGGGCCGTGCGCGCAACGCTCGGCTGCAATCCACCTACTACGACACCGACGACGCTGCGCTGGCCGCCGCCGGCGTCGCACTGCGTTTGCGCCGCGAAGGACGGCGCTGGGTGCAGACCGTCAAGGGCCCGGCGTCGGCCGTGTCCACCGGCGCCATGAGCGCGCGCCCGGAGTTCGAGTGGCCCGTGCCCGGCGGGCGACTCGATCCCCTGCGCTTCGCGACCACGCCGTTTCGCCGCGTGCTCGGGAAGGCAGAGCAGCGTGGTCTCGTTCCGCGCTTCACTACGGACGTTGCACGGACGACGATTCCGCTGACGTTTCCGGACAGCACGATGGCGTTGCTGTGCATCGACACCGGCGAGGTGCGCACCGACGACGGCCTGCCATCGGTTCGCGTCACGATTTCCGAGATCGAGCTCGAACTGGAAGCAGGCAACGTCTTGTGGCTGTTCGACCTCGCCCACACGCTGGCGGGCGACGTGCCGCTGGCTCTCGAGCCGGCCAGCAAGGCGCAGCGCGGGTATGCGTTGCGGCACCCGCCGCCGTCCGCGCAGCCGTTGCGCGCGACCGACGCCGACCTGCCCGGCAAAGCGACCGCCGGGACCGCGTTCGCCGCGATCATTCGCGCGTGCCTTGCGCAGATCGAAGGCAATGCGGACGGCGTGCGCGACGGCGACGATCCAGAGTGGATCCATCAGATGCGCATCGGCGTGCGCCGGTTGCGCGCATGCCTGTCGCTGGCGCGCAAGTCGATGGCCACGGCACGCGTCGAGCCGCTGCGCGTCGAATTGCACTGGCTCGCGCATGCGCTGGGACCCGCACGCGACCTCGACGTGTTCGCCACCGCGACGCTGCCGGCGTTTCGTGAAGCGATCAGATGCAGCAGCGCGGCGGAGCCGCTCGCTACGGCGCTCGACGAGCTGGCCGCCGGCGCGGCAGACCGGCGCCGCCAGGCACACGCCCAGGCACAGGCGGCTGTCGCGTCGCGCCGTTTCATTCGTCTCGTGCTTTCTGCCGCTGCGCTCGCCGCAGCGCCGGCGGCCGACGCCGGGAACAGCGCAGCCGATGCCGACAAGCTCGAGCGTTCCGCGCGGGACGTCGCGCGTCCACTGCTCAAGCGCCGTCACCGCGACCTGCTCGCGCTGGGAACCGACCTCGTGCACGCGGCGCCGGAGGTGCGGCATGCCGCGCGGCTGGCGGCGAAGAAGCTGCGCTATGCGACCGAATTCTTCGCGTCGCTGTATCCGAAAAAGCGCACACGCAACTACCGCAAGGCGCTCGCCGCGCTGCAGGAGGAACTGGGCGCGTGGAACGACGCCGCCGTCGCCGCGAGGCTGGCCGGCTACCTGGCCGGGCCGCAATCGCCGGCCGCCGCGGCGTTCGGCGGATGGGCTGCCGCGCGCGGCGTCGAGCGCGGCCAGGCGCTGGCGGATGCCTGGAGCGGATTCACCAAGGTGCGGCCGTTCTGGTCGCAGTCATGACGATGCGCGCGCGTGGCGTCGCCGCGCACGCGCGCCACTGACGGATTGCGCCCAAGCCATGCCCGACGGCGGCACCGCCCACAGCATCGGACCCTTCCGCGGTCCGCGCTGGCTGCCGGGCGGGCATGCACAAACGATCTACCCGTATTTCCTGGCGCGCCCCATCATTGAGTACCGGCGCGACCGCGTCGATACGCACGACGGCGATTTCTGGGATTTCGACTGGCTCGTCGATGCGCCGGGCATTGCCGCCGATGCCCCGCTCGTCGTGCTGTTCCATGGCCTCGAAGGGAACGCGCGTTCGCATTACTCGCTGCTGCTGATGCAGCATCTCGCGGCGCGGCGATGGCGCGGCGTCGTCGCGCACTTCCGTGGCTGCGGCGGGGCGCCCAACCTGCGACCCCGCGCCTATCACTCGGGCGACCATGAGGAGGTCGGCGCGATGCTCGCCGCGTTGCGCGCCCGCGTCGATCCACGGACACCGGTGTACGCGGTCGGGGTGTCGCTCGGCGGCAGCGCCTTGCTCAACTGGATCGGCCGCGCGGGGGCGGAGGCGCAGCGCACGCTGGTCGCGGCCGCGGTCGCGTCGGCCGCGCTCGACCTGATGGCCGCGGGTATCGCGATCGGCCAGGGCTTAAACCGCGTGTACACGCGGTTCTTCCTGCACTCGCTGAAACCGAAGGCTTTGTTAATGGCGGGCCGGTTTCCCGGACTCCTGGACGCCGCCCGCATCGCGCGCGTGCGGACAATGTGGGATTTCGACGACGCCGTCACCGCGCCGCTCCATGGATTTGCGGGCACCGAAGACTACTGGACGCGCGCATCGTCGAGACCATGGCTCGCGCACGTGGCGTTGCCCACGCTCGTGGTGAACGCGCGCAACGATCCCTTTGTGCCCGGTGCGTCGCTGCCCTCCGCCGCGGACGTGGCGCGCACCGTCGTGCTCGAACAACCGGAAACCGGTGGCCACGCGGGCTTCATGAGCGGCCCAGCCCCCGGACGCCTCGACTGGTTGCCCCAGCGCGTACTCGAATTCTTCGCACGCGGTCAATGACGGCGCCGCCAGGCCGCTCGTGCGAATCGTGAGAAACTAAGCCTCCCCGCATCGCAGGACCGGATCGCATGACCTCGCTCCCCAACGAAATTTTCAAGGCCTACGACATCCGCGGCATCGTCGGCAAATCGCTGACGCCGGACATCGTGCACGCCGTCGGGCGGGCGCTGGGATCGCTGGCGCTGGAACGCGGCCGCCACACATTCGCCATCGGCCGCGACGGCCGGTTGTCGGGTCCCGAGCTCTCCGCTGCGCTGGCCGGCGGCTTGCGGGCCGCTGGCGCGAACGTGATCGACGTCGGCATGGTCGCCACGCCGATGACGTACTTCGCCGCCCAGCACCTGGACACCGGCTGCAGCGTCATGGTCACCGGCAGCCACAATCCACCGGACTACAACGGCCTCAAGATGGTCGTCGACGGCACGACGCTTTCCGGCGACGATATCCAGCGACTGCGCGAGCGCATCGAGGCTGGCCGGCTAAAGACCGGCGCGGGAAGCTACTCGGCGCACGACATCGCGCCGGCCTATCTCGACCGCATCGTCGCCGACGTCAAGGTCGCGCGCCCGATGAAGATCGCCATCGATTGCGGCAACGGCGTGGCAGGCGCGTTCGCGCCGATGCTGTACCGGCGACTGGGCTGCGACGTCGTGGAACTCTTCTGCGAAGTCGACGGGCATTTCCCGAATCACCATCCCGACCCCTCGCAGCCGAAGAACCTTGTCGACCTCATCGAGCGGCTCAAAGCCGGCGACTGCGAACTCGGGCTCGCGTTCGACGGCGATGGCGACCGGCTGGGCGTGGTGACGCGTGACGGGCAGGTGATCTATCCCGATCGCCAGCTGATGCTCTTCGCCGCCGACCTGCTGACGCGCATGCCGGGCGCCACCGTCATCTACGACGTGAAGTCGACGCGCCACCTGAAGCCGTGGATCACGCGGCACGGCGGTGTGCCGCTGTTGTGGAAGACCGGGCACTCGCTGATCAAGGCGAAGATGAAGGAAACGCACGCCGCGCTGGCCGGCGAGATGAGCGGCCACACGTTCTTCGGAGAACGCTGGTTCGGCTTCGACGACGGCATGTACGCCGGCGCGCGCCTGCTCGAGATCCTGTCGCGCGAAGCCGATCCGTCGGCGAAGCTGATCGCACTGCCGGATGCGGTATCGACACCGGAACTCAACATCGGCTGCGCGGAAGGCGAGGCGCACAAGCTGGTGGCGCGCATCGCCGAGACCGAGACGTTCCCGGGCGCCATCGACATCATTCGCATCGACGGCCTGCGCGTCGAGTATGCCGACGGCTTCGGGCTCGCGCGCGCGTCGAACACGACGCCGGTCGTGGTGCTGCGGTTCGAAGCCGACAATGCCGATGCGCTGGCCCGCATCCAGCGTGAATTCCGGCGCGTTCTGCTGCACGCCATGCCGGGCGCCACGCTGCCGTTTTGACGATGCTCGCGCTCGCCGACATCGAGGCTGCGCGCAAGCGCATCGCCGGCGGCATCTACGAGTCGCCGTGCGTCGAGTCGATTCCTCTGTCGCAACTGACCGGAGCGCACATCTACTGCAAGCTCGACTATTTGCAGCGCACCGGCAGCTTCAAGGAGCGCGGCGCACGCAACGCGCTGCTGCTGCTGACCGACGAGCAGCGCAAGCGTGGCGTCATCGCGGCATCGGCCGGCAATCATGCGCAAGGTGTCGCCTATCACGGCAGCCTGCTCGGCATCCCCGTCACCGTCGTGATGCCGAAGTTCGCCGCGCTGATCAAGGTGACGAACTGCCGCCAGTTCGGCGCCCGCGTGATCCTGCATGGCACCGACCTCACCGAGGCACGCACGCACGCCGAGGAACTGGCGCAGCGCGAAAGCCTTACGTTCATCCATCCGTTCGACAATGCCGATGTGATGGCCGGACAGGGAACGATGGGACTCGAAATCCTCGAGCAGACGCCGGGGCTCGACGCGATCGTCGTCCCCGTCGGCGGCGGCGGACTGCTTGCAGGCGTCGGCACCGTCGTCAAGGCCTTGCGGCCCTCCGTTCATGTCGTCGGCGTGGAACCCGCGCACGCTGCCTGTTTCACCGCAGCACTGGCCGCCGGGCATCCGGTCACCGTTCCATTGTTGCCCACGCTGGCGGATGGCCTGGCCGTCGCCCTGCTCGGTACCCGTCCCTTCGAATCGCTGCGGCGGGTCGTCGACGAGGTCGTGACCGTCGACGAGGCGAGCATCGCGCTGGCGATCCTGCGGCTGATCGAGCTCGAGAAAAGCGTCGTCGAAGGCGCCGGGGCGGCACCGCTCGCGGCTTTCCTCTCCGGAAAGCTCGATGCGCTGAAGGGCAAGTGCGTCGTCCTCGCGCTGTGCGGCGGCAACATCGACCTTACGATGCTCGACCGCGTGATCGAGGTCGGCTTGGTGGCGGACGGCCGGCTGGCGCGTTTCACCGTGTCGATCGTCGATCGACCCGGTGGATTGGCGCGCCTCGCCGAAGTCATCGCGGCGACCGGCGCGTCGATCAAGGAGATCGTTCACGACCGGGCGTTCTCGGGTCCCGATCTTTCGGCGGTGCGCGTCGTGTGCGTCGTCGAAACGACAGGGCCTGCGCACGTGCAGGAACTGCACGCCGCCCTCGCGGCCACCGGCATCAACGTCGTAGGCTGACGCCCTCGATCAGTAACGGATTCCGGCCCGATGGTAGACGAACGACAGCAGCCACGCGGGGCCCACCAGCAGGAACCCGAGGTCCTCGAAGAACGATGGCTTCCTGCCCTCGATCATGTGGCCTATGAACTGACCGATCCACGCC
Organism: Betaproteobacteria bacterium; assembly: GCA_039933655.1. Taxonomy (GTDB): domain Bacteria; phylum Pseudomonadota; class Gammaproteobacteria; order Burkholderiales; family Casimicrobiaceae; genus VBCG01. Next base: position 7,075 of record JBDTNR010000129.1, read on the forward strand.
AGGACGAAAACGACGATGGCCGTGGTCAGCAAATGCGAACCGAGCAGCGTCATCGGATACACAAGCGCCGCCATCACCCCCAGCATGCCGATGGCGATCACCGGTGATAACCGGATATAGACGGCGAGCGCGAACGCGATGAACACGTACGCCGCCGCAGGCGTCCACGCCCATAGCATGGCGACCACGCTCCAGGTGATCAACGGTACGCAGACCCAGTGAATCGCCTTGTTCGTCGGATTCTGGTGGGATTCCGCGTAGCGCGCGAACAGCTCGTCGATCTTGCGCATGCTCAGACCTTGTCAGTTCCGGGGTGGGGCATGACGGCATCATAACGCAGCGGCGACACGCGGACTTGCCGAATCCGCCCGCGAGGGATTAGCGTAGCGACTTTGATGGTAGCGGACTCACGCTACCACGGTTTACCCAGCACCCATGGCCGCTCAGGAGGGAACCGATGCTCACGCCATTCCAACTCGGCAAGCCCGCAACGGAGTCGCAGAACGCAGGAATCATAGAATCCGACGTCGATCGGCGCATTGCCGAAATTCGGGCAGCGGCTTTGGCCCGACAACCGCTGAAGCCTCTGATGATGGAGATCATGCGTGCTTGGGAATTCGAGCATTTCTCCTACGCCATCACGACCGTCGGACATCCTAACCGGGACAGCCGCTCGTTTGTCTGGACGACGCTGCCGTGGGAATGGGTAACCGAGTATGACCAGAACGCATATGTGGAGATCGACCCGCGCATTACATTGACCTGGGGACGCAGCGCGCCCCTGGTGTGGGATTCTGCGGACCTGAAGCAAGATTCAAAGTTATGCGCATTCTTCGCACGTGCTGCCCACTACGGCATCCGCAGCGGCGTCACCGTTTCCTTCGGCGACCCAGCCTACGCTCGAATTGGCGTGGCAATCAGCTCACCGATCAGCCCTGTAACCGCCGTACGCAGGAGGGAAATCGATTCGCGGCTCGGCGACTTCATGATGTTCTCGGCGCGCTTTCACGACCTATTCGTTGCCAACTATGTCGACGGCAACAAGCTAGGCCCCCTTGGCGATGTACAACTCTCGCCCCGAGAGAGGGAGTGTCTGGCGCTCGCAGCACGCGGCATGACGAGCGCAGAAATTGGCATCAAGCTGGGAATCGCCGAACGGACGGCCAATTTCCATTTCACCAACATCGTCGGCAAGCTTGGCGCAGTGAATCGCAATGAGGCGATCGCCATGGGTGTCGCCCGCGGCATCATCCGCGTCGACAACTAGGTCGTGTTAACACTAATGGTCATTGTTGTGAGATACTGCGTCGATGGAAATCACCGA
>JBDTNR010000130.1:0-8398 GCA_039933655.1 Betaproteobacteria bacterium
GATCGGCGAGGCGCTCGTCAACGAGGACGAGCGGCTGCAGGCGCGGATCAACCAGCTGACCGACAAGCTCGAGGCGGTCCTGCGGCAGTCGCTGCGGATCGCGCAGGCCGCCAACGGCTGGCACGGCGACGCGCAGGCCGACGCCGCGGTGCTGATCGCCTACGTGCTCGGCCGCTGGCAACTGTTCGCGAAGAGCGGATTCAAGCGGACGCCGCAGGACGGCTGGGCGCTGCAGCGCAAGTTTCTTTTCGGTTGACGGCGCGGGGCGAGAGGCTCGATGCTTCGCTGCATGCACGCCACCCCCCCGCGCAAGTCATTGATGAGCGTCATCCGCGCGACCGCGCTGCTGGTCCTGGCGCTGGCCGCCGCTGACCCGCAGGCGCAGTCCGGCAGCCGCATCACCGAGCCGCCGCCGCCGCCGCCGTCGCGCTGGCAGGCGGAGCGCGATCTTCTGGATGGCGCGATGCGCGGACGCGCGCTGACGGCCACCGACCCGAGCGGACTCTGGATCGCGGGGACGCTCGACACCGGCGATCCGGTCGGGCAGGTCGCATCGTTCGCGCAGGCGCGCACCCAGGCGCCGTCCGAGAAGGTCTTCCTGGCAGCGCTCGCGACGGCCTGCCTGGCGCCGGTGCAGCCACTGCCGGACGCATGCGACGCGACGGATCGACTGGCCGACTGGGCGTCGCGCGATGTCGACAACGGGGTGCCGATGCTGCTGCTCGCCGACCGCGCGCGCCAGCGCAACAACGCCGCGTCGATGACGGCGTTTCTCGAAGAGGCGGCGACACGCCCGCGCTTCGACGACTACTGGAACCAGGGCGCGCTGTTCATCTGGGAAGGGGTGCGCGCGCTGCCAGGCGGCGCCGATCCCGCAGCGAAGGTGGAACTCGCAGCGTCGTACGGCGTGCTGCACGAATCCTATGCGGTGCGGCAGATGGCGCTCCTGTGCCGGGATGCGCGGAGGCTGTCCGACACCCTCCGTGCCGCGTGCCATGCGGCGGGTGCGGCGGTCGCCCAGCGCGCCGCCAACTGGTCGCTGCGCATCGCCGGCGCGCGCCTGGCCGAACGCAGCGCTGCGGCGGGGCCGGCATTGACGGCCGCGCAGGCGCAGTTGAGCGATATCCAGCGGCGCGCGTTCGAATGCGCCGAGGCGGGCAACCCCATCGCGGCGGCCCTGGGATCGTCCGACGCCGCCGTCCGGGCGCGGGCGGTCGCGCAATGGGAAGCGCGTCTGGTCCAGGATGCGCGCGTCGGCGAAGTGGCCGCCTGCGGTGGGCAGACGAAGGGCTAGGCGAAGGCGGGGTTTAAGTCGCCTGCACCGTCGACGGTGCGATCACGCAGCCGGCGATCCGCCAGCGGCCGTCGCGCTGTCGTTGCATCTGGTACAGCGCGACCAGCACCGTGTCGTCAGGAAGCACGAGGCGCAGCGGCTGAATCGTCGCGCCATCGACGACGGCGCCGTCGAGGAACTGCGTGTACCGGGCATCGAGCAGCGGCGCGTAACCCGTACGGACCATTCGCAGAAAATTATCGGCGGAACCGAATTGCGCGCGGATGCCGGGCACGGCGAACGCCATCGCCTTGGCGCCGTCGCCGGCCTTGAGCGCCGCGAGCTGGTCGCCGATGACCTTCTGGATGGCGCTCCATTCGGTGGCCGACAACCCGGCCGGGGCGGCCGGCGGCGTCGCGCCGACCGGCGCCACGAGGGCGCAACAGAGCAATGCGCGCAGAACGGCGCCAAGCAAGCGATTCATGAAGACGTCCGCGAACAAACTGGACATGCCGGGTCGCGCGGGACGGCGACGTCGCGCCATTGCATTGCCAGCGCGTCGAGCAACAGCAGGCGTCCGGCGAGCGACGTGCCGACGCCGGCAATGATCTTCAGCGCTTCGGCGGCCTGCGTTGCGCCCACGATGCCGACGAGCGGCGCGAACACACCCATCGTTGCGCAGCGCGTTTCCTCGAGCTCATCGCCCTCGCCGAACAGGCAGTGATAGCAGGGCGACCGCGGGTCGCGCGGATCGAAGACGGCGATCTGGCCGTCGAAACGCAGCGCCGCGCCGGAGACGAGCGGCTTGCCGGCGCGCACGCATGCCATGTTGACCGCGTGCCTCGTCGCGAAATTGTCGCAGCAGTCGAGCACGACGTCGGCGGCCGCCACCAGCGGCGCGAGCTCCGCCGCGCCGACGCGGACGCCGATCCGCTCGATGCGCACGTCCGGGTTCACCGCGGACAGTCGGCGCGCGGCGGCATCGACCTTCGCGGCGCCGACATCGCCGGTCGCGTAAAGAATCTGCCGCTGCAGATTGGTGAGGTCGACGTGATCGGCATCGCAGATCGTAATGGTGCCGACGCCGGCGGAGGCCAGGAACTGCGCGGCCGGCGCGCCGAGGCCGCCCATGCCGATCACCAGCGCGTGAGCGGCCGCGAACTTGTCCTGCGCGTCCGGGCCGAGCTCGGACAGCAGGATATGGCGGCTGTAGCGGAGGAGCTGGGTGTCGTCCAAAGGGATCCAAAGGAGTCGGATTCGAACTTTCGCAAGGGGCGGATTCGAAATTTCGCCCGGACACCCGAAATGTTCAGGCCGCCATACTCTCGCCGCGGGCGAAGATTCGAGTCTGACTCTCATTCTACAGCGTTGATTCCAATGAAGAACGCCCGGGGATGCCGGGCGTTCTTGCTGTCCTGAGGAAACGCTCGGCCGTTACGGCTTCACCGTCGTCGGCACCGTGGCCGTCGCGGCCAGCGCCTTCGTCGACGCGATGACCGGCTGGCCCTTCAGGTGGTTCATCGCCTGCTGCAGCACGAAGTCGTCGTTGGCGCCGAACTCGAAGCGCGGCAGCACCGGCATCGCCTCGACCTTGTTCGAGTCGCCTGGCTTCGCTTGCGGCGTCGCGGGAGTGGCGACCTTGGCGTCCTCGGCCTTCGCGGCGGCGGCCTTGTTCGTTTCCAGGTGCCGCTCGAGATTGGCTTCGCGGATACGGTTGCCCGTGTCGCGGCCATCGTCGATCGCGATGTCCGGCTCGATGCCCTTGGCCTGGATCGAGCGGCCCGACGGCGTGTAGTACCTCGCTGTCGTGAGCTTCAGGCCCGCGTTGTTGCCGAGCGGCAGGATCGTCTGCACGGAGCCCTTGCCGAACGTCTGGTTGCCCATGACGATCGCGCGCTTGTGATCCTGCAGCGCGCCGGCGACGATTTCCGATGCGGACGCGGTTCCACCGTCCACCAGCACGACCATCGGGACCTTCTTCACGGCGGCCGGAAGGTCCTTGAAGTAGTCATCGCCGCGGCGCGAGAAATTGTCCTTGGTGGCGGACAGGCGCATCCGGGCATCCGGCGTGCGGCCATCCGTGTAGACGACGAGCGCGTCCTTGGGCAGGAACGCGGCCGACACGGCCACCGCCTGGTTGAGCAGTCCGCCCGGGTCGCTGCGCATGTCGAGCACGAGGCCCTTCAGGTCGCCCTTGGCGTAGAAGTCCTTCAGAGCACGCGCCAGGTCTTCTCCGGTGCGCTCCTGGAAGTTACGGATGCGGATGTAACCGTATCCGGACTCCAGCATCTTCGCCCGCACGCTCTTGACGTTGATTTCCTCGCGCGTCAGCGTGAACGTCAGCGGCGTCTCGGCGCTCTTGCGGACAATCGTCAGCACGACCTGCGTGCCCGGCTTGCCGCGCATCTTGTCGACTGCCTTCGATAGCGGCAGTCCACGCGTGGCGGTGTCGTCGATCTTGACGATCAGGTCGCCGGCTTCGATGCCGGCGCGGAAGGCCGGCGTATCCTCGATCGGCGACGTCACGCGGACGACACCATCTTCGACGCCGACTTCGATGCCCAGGCCGCCGAACTTGCCTTGCGTCGACACCTGGAGTTCCTTGAACGCCTCGGCGTCCAGGAAGTCCGAATGCGGGTCCAGCCCCCGCACCATGCCGTTGATGGCTTCCTTGATCAGCTTGTCGTCGGGCACCGTCTCGACATAATCGCTCTTGATCTTGCCGAACACGGCGGAGAGCAGCTGCAGGTCTTCGTACGGAATGGGCGTTTTCGCCTCGCGTTGCGCGATTGCCGAAAAATTGAGGGACAACAGCACGCCCAGAACGGTGCCGAGCCCGATCAGCCCTGCCTTCTTCCAGCCGTCGCGCTTGCCCGGTAGTTCGTTTGCCATGTTGCGCCGCTCCCGCGTCTCGTCGATGCCTGTCAGTCGCACACGATGCGCGAGGCACTGCTCTCGCCGCGCGGCGTGTCGTCCGAAGGTCAAGGTAAAAAGTATACGCCCGCAGTCCCTGCGTGTTTCACGACTGCCGACCGGCTTCGTCCAACCGACTGACGGTGGCCGATTCGCCAGGTGCCGGTCGCCTTGCAGACGCAAGAATCGCGCCGCAGGAACCACTTGGGCCGTCGCGCGACCCGCAAGTTCCCCGGGTTCCGGCGTGTCCGGTCAGCGCTCGGCGAGACGGACCAGCGAATGGCCCGTCATTTCGGGGGGCTGCGGCAATCCCATCAATGCCAGCATGGTCGGCGCGATGTCCTGCAGCGCGCCGTCCGCCGCCACCGCAGCGGGGCGCCCGACATAGAGGAAAGGCACGCGGTTGAGCGTATGGGCGGTGTGCGGCTGCCCGGTGGCGGGATCGTGCATCATTTCCGCGTTACCGTGGTCGGCGGTGACCAGCACCTCGCCGCCGACGTCGCGGGCGGCGGCGACCACGCGACCGATGCAGACGTCGAGCGCCTCCACGGCCTGCCGGGCGGCTTCATAGTCGCCGGTGTGGCCGACCATGTCGCCGTTGGCGTAGTTGCAGACGATGGCGTCGTACTTGCGTGCGGCGATGGCGGCGACAAGCCTGTCCGTCACCTCGGGCGCACTCATCTCCGGCTGCAGGTCGTAAGTGGCCACTCTCGGCGAAGGTACCAGCACGCGATCCTCTCCCGGGTAGACCTGTTCGACGCCCCCGTTGAAGAAATACGTGACGTGCGCATATTTTTCGGTTTCGGCGATCCGCAACTGGGTGAGTCCGAGCCCCGCGATGTACTCGCCGAAGCTGTTGTGGATCGACTGCGGCGCGAAGGCGATCGGCAGCTGCGCGAACTCCTCGCCGTACGACGTCAGGCATACGTACGCCGCGAGCCGCGGCACCCGTGCCCGGGGAAATCCGGTGAAACCGGGGTCGGTGAGCGCCCGCGTCAGCTGCCGCGCCCGGTCGGCGCGGAAATTCATGAACACGACGACGTCGCCGTCGGCCATCCGCGCCGGTTGACCGAGCGCATCCGCAACGACCGTCGCCTGGACGAATTCGTCGGATTCGCCGCGGTCGTAGGCGGCCGCCAGCGCCGCCTGCGGCGTGGCAGCGGCATAGGGCGCGCGGCCGTCGACCAGCAGCTCGTATGCTGGCGCCAACCGTTCCCAGTGCGAATCGCGGTCCATGGCGTAATAGCGTCCGACGATGGAGACGATTCGGGTCCCGGGATGGCGCGCGCAGACTTGGGTCATGTAGGCAAGCGACGCGGCCGCGCTGCGCGGCGGCGTGTCGCGCCCGTCGAGAAACGCGTGCACGCAGATTCGCGTGACACCGCTGGCGGCCGCCAGCTCCACCATGGCCGCCAGCTGCCGCTCGTGGCTGTGGACGCCGCCTGGCGACAAGAGGCCCAGCACGTGCAGCGTCGATCCGCGCTCGCGCGCCGCGGACACGGCGGCCGCCAACACCGGATTGCGGGCGAATTCCCCGGTGGCGATCGCGTGGTCGATGCGCGTGAAGTCCTGGTAGATCACGCGGCCCGCGCCGATGTTCAGGTGACCGACCTCCGAATTGCCCATCTGCCCGGCCGGCAGTCCGACGCGCAGCTCCGAGGCTTCGATCGTCGTGTGCGGGCAGCTCGCGAGCAACCGCGTCCAGTTCGGCATCACGGCGTTGGCGATCGCATTGTCGGGCGCCGGCCCGCGGCTGCCGAAGCCGTCGAGGATCAGCAGGACGACCGGACGCATGGCCAGCTGGGCGGCGGGGGCGCGGCGGACGCCGGGTTCAGCGAGAATAGTCGACATGCAGGCGGGGGGTCCCGAACACGTGGATGCGGGGCGGGTCGGATGGATCGGTTATCATTTTACCGTTTATCTTCCGAGGGTTTCGCCGCATGTCGTTCATAGAAAAGAATTGGTGGCTCATCCTCGCCATGTTCATCTCGGGGGCCATGCTGCTGTGGCCGATCGTCCAGCGCCGGTTCTCGCCGATCAAGGATATCGGCAACCTCAACGTCACTCACCTCATCAACCATCAGGATGCCGTGCTGCTCGACGTCCGCGAGCAGGCGGATTTCACTGGCGGCAAGCTGCCCAACGCGCTGCATATCCCGTTGTCGCAGTTGAAGGACCACGAGGCAGAACTCGCCAAGCTGAACACGCGGCCGATCGTCGTCTATTGCGCCCGCGGCCAGCGCAGCCGGGGCGCCGGCGCCACCCTTGCGAAACTCGGATTCGCCAGCATTTACCAGTTGCATGGCGGCTTGAGGGCGTGGAAGGACGCCGGGCTGCCACTGGAACCGGTGAGCAAATGAGCGACGACGAAGGCAACGCGCAAGCCCAGGGGGGCGCGCTGGTTTCCCCCGTGACCATGTATTCGACCCGCTTCTGCCCGTATTGCGTGCAGGCGGAGCGGTTGCTGCGCGCGAAGGGCGTCCAGGATATCGCCAAGGTCCGCGTGGACCTCGAGCCCGAGCGGCGCGCCGAGATGATGACGCGCACGGGCCGGCGCACCGTGCCGCAGATCTACATCGGACAGACGTACGTCGGCGGCTACGACGATCTCGTGGCGCTCGACCGCGCCGGCAAACTCGATCCCCTGCTGCAAGGGGTCTGAGGCCGGCCGCGCAGCCGCTTCCCGACGGCGGGCCGGCGCAATCGCGGCGGTAGCGTAAAATTACGGGTTTTCCGACCGCAAGGAATGCACCAGCATGGCTGATCAACCCACTGCCGCGCCCCAGGGCGACGGTAACGCGCAGGCCCCCGGCTTCGCGATCGAGAAGATTTACGTCAAGGACCTTTCGATCGAGAATCCCGGTGCTCCCCAGTCGTTCCAGATGACCGAGGCCCCCAGCATCGAAATCGGGCTGCGCACGCGCGGCGAACAGGTCGCCACCGACGTCTTCGAATGCGTGCTGACGATCACGGTGACCGCGACGGCGGCCGGCAAGACGGTGTTCCTCGTCGAGGCGTCGCAGGCGGGACTGTTCACGATCCGCGGCGTTCCGGTGGCCGACATGCAGCCGGTGCTGGCGATCGCCTGCCCGAATGTCCTCTTCCCGTACGCGCGGGAAACGATTGCCGACGCCGTGGTCCGCACCGGTTTCCCGCCGGTGCACCTGGCGCCGATCAATTTCGAGGCGCTGTACCAGCAGCAGCTGGCGCAGATTCAGCAAGCGGTTCCCGCCGTCACCAACTGACGCGGAAACGATGGCGTCCGCAAGCCGCCTATCCGCCTGCCGGACATGGTGCGCCGTCGCGGCGGCGGCGCTGCTGGTGGCCGCGCACGCGGCCGCCGCCGAATTCAAGGTGATGGGCGAGGCGCCGACCATTCTCTACGACGCGCCGTCCGCCAAGGCCCGGCCGCTGTTCGTCTACGGGCGCGACGTGCCGGTCGAAGTGCTGGTCAGCGTCGAGGGCTGGACCAAGGTGCGGGACGCGGGCGGCACGATCGGCTGGGTCGGCGGCAAATCCCTGGCCGACAAGCGCGTGCTTCTGGTGCGCGTGCCGGCAGCGGACGTTCGCGCCAATCCCGACGAGAGCGCGGCCGTGGTCTTTCGCGCCGAGCAGAATGTCCTGCTCGAACTCGCGGAGAGCGCGTCGTCGCCGACGACGACCGCCACGCCGGGGTGGGTGAAAGTCCGCCACCGCGACGGCCAGGTGGGCTTCGTCCGGCTGCCGCAGATCTTCGGCCTGTAGCGGACCGCCGTCGATGAACGATGTCGTCGTCCTCGGCGCTGGTGCGTGGGGAACGGCGATCGCATGCCATCTGGCCGCGCGAGCCGCGGCCGATCCCCGGGTAACGCTGTGGGCGCGCGACGGCGCGCAGGCGCAGGCGATGGCCAACCATCGCGAGAACGCCCGCTACCTGCCCGGCATCCCGTTGCCCGCCGCATTGCGCATCACGTCCGATCCGTCTCTGGCGCTGCGCGCGGATATCCTGTTCGCGGCGGTTCCCGTGGCCGAGCTTCCCCGACTGGCCGAACAGCTGATCGCCCGCGGCGCCCGCGCTCCCCTTGTCTGGCTGTGCAAGGGCTTCGTCGCGGCGCCCGCGCTGCCGGGCGGGGCGGGTCTCGCGCATCAGGTGATGGCCGCGCGCTGGCCCTCCCCGGTAGCCGTGGCGTCGGGGCCTAGCTTTGCCGAGGAGGTCGCGCGCGGGCTGCCGAC
>JBDTNR010000131.1:0-8386 GCA_039933655.1 Betaproteobacteria bacterium
CGGCACCGGCGTACGAGTTCGATCAGCGCCTCGCCTGGTAACCGCGACCCTCACCTGCTCGCCGAGGAGACGCCCGACCGGTGCGCGCCGGCGCTCACCGAGCGCGCGCCGCTGACGCTCGCCAAACACCTCACCCGCGGCAAACGTCCACCCCGCAGTGACGCCCTGAGTTGCTCGCCCGCATCGCGGCGTAACCACCACGCCCTGCCAATCTTGATCTGCGCGAGTCCGGCATCAAGCGTCATCCCGCAGCCAGGACAATCCGGGGGCGCGACCATGACCTTGGCGATCAGCCTGCCGTAGCGGTCTGTCCTGCTTTCCTTCACCCTCGCGTCGCGCTCGTACAAAATCTTGGACAGGCTTTGCTAGGCACGGAAACCGCCGAGCTGACCGCGCTCGGGAGCATCGATACCGGCCAGGCGAATCCTGTGCTGCGTCTTGGCAGCGTCCAGGACGGTGATGGTGTCGCCATCGACCACCTCCACCAACTTTCCGGTGAAATCGGCCGATGCCGGGCATGCAACTGCAAGCATCAGTCCGACGGCAAGTGAAACTGCCCACTTCCGGCACCGTGATCGAAGTGGCTGCCCATTGACCAGAGCGATTCTCGGCGTGGTCGTGACCATTGCGTGGTTCATCGAGCCCATGGCTCCTGTAAATGTAGGCATCAAAGACCATATAACCGGAGTCAACTCCCGGGAATGATTGGCCAGGGGAAACGGGCGCAAGTCACTGGCGGCGGCAGCTCCACAAGGTCGATCACGCCGGATTCCCAAAGGGAAAATGCTGGTACGAGACGATGATGGAACGGCCGGCGGTCCGGTGCGACTTCACGTTCGCTTTGAGTTGATCCACGTCCTCGCCGCACGCGACCGGCCCAGATGGCCTGGTCCCCCGGAGTGGTGCTCCGGCCGGTGGGCGGCCTGCTAGAATGACTGGATGACGGCATCGCCGCAGAGCCATGACCGGCATCCGACCTACGCCGGCACGAGCGCGCTGGACGAATTGCGCGCGTTGGAGTACGCCCGACTCGACGCCCAGGGACAGGTTTACCTCGATTACACCGGCGGCGGACTCCATGCCGACGCGCAGGTCCGTGAGCACGCCGCACTGCTGGCGAGCCACGTGTTCGGTAACCCGCATTCCGCGAGCCCGAGCTCGATGGCGACGACCACCGCCGTCGAGAGCGCGCGTGCGGCGGTGCTGGCCCACTTCAACGGCACCGGCGAGTACACGGCGGTATTCACGCTGAATGCGTCCGCGGCGATCAAACTCGTCGCCGAGTCCTATCCGTTCGCACCGGGCGGGCGGCTGCTGCTGTCGGCGGACAACCACAATTCGGTGAACGGCGTCCGCGAATACGCGCGAAGGGCGCGTGCGGACGTCGACTACGCGCCGCTGACGGCGCCGGAGCTGCGGCTCGACGTTCCAGCGCTGACCGCTCTCCTCGCCAGCGCCGATCCGGCGCGCGACAACCTGTTTGCCTTTCCCGCACAGTCGAACTTCTCCGGTGTGAAGCATCCACTGGAGCTGGTCGATGCGGCCCGCTCCCGAGGCTGGCACGTGCTACTCGACGCGGCAGCGTTCGTGCCCACCAATCGACTGGACCTTCAGGTGGTGACGCCCGACTTCGTCGCGGTCTCGTTCTACAAGATGTTTGGATATCCCACCGGCGTTGGCTGCCTGCTGGTGCGCAACGCGACGCTGCCGAAGCTCGCGCGCCCCTGGTTCGCCGGTGGCACCGTGAATTTCGCCACCGTGCAGGGGCGTCTGCACGTACTGGCGCCGCGCGAGGCCGGCTTCGAGGACGGCACCCTCAACTACCTGTCCATCCCCGCAGTGGAAATCGGCCTGCGCCATCTGCAGCATGTGGGCATGGACTTGATTCAGGAGCGAGTGCGTTGTCTCACCGAATGGCTGATCGGCCGCCTGCTGGCGTTGCGCCACAAGAATGGTCGGGCGATGGTGCGCCTGTACGGTCCCGCGTCCGCGACCATGCGTGGCGGCACCGTGACCATGAATTTCTACGATCCGAACGGCCACCTGCTCGACTACCGGCGCATCGACGAACTTGCCGGACGCGAGCGGATCTCGCTGCGCACCGGGTGTTTCTGCAACCCCGGCGCCGGCGAGACCGCCGAAGATCTGACGGAAGACGACATGCGCGCGGGTATGGCGGCAGGCAGGGACATCACGCTGCCGCGCTTCGTGGAGATCATGCAGCAGCGTGGCGGCAAGAGCGCCGGTGCGATCCGCGTTTCGCTCGGCATCGTCAGCAACCTGGCCGACGTCGAGCGCTTCCTGGAGTTCGCCTCCGGATTGCGCGACCAGACCACGCTCACGATCGGTGCAGTGAAGTACGACATCGAGTCGTGCCGCGTGATCCGTGACGGCAGCTAGGACGGAATTGCGCTACGGAGCGTAGGCGAGCGGGAGCACCGTGGTGAATTTCAACTGTTCCATCGCAAAGCTCGAACTGACGTCGAACAGGTCGATTTCGTGGATGAGTTGCTTGTAGACACCGTCTTAGCCCGCGATGTCGGGCACCACCACACGCAACAGATAGTCGACGTTGCCGCTCATTCGGTAGAATTCGACCACCTCCGGAATCGCGATGACTGCCGCATGGAAACGAGTGAACCAATCGGCGTTGTGCTGATTGGTCTTGATGGCCACGAACACCGTCACCCCAACGCGCAGTTTCGCGGCGTCGAGCAGCGCCTCACGCTTGCGGATCACACGGCTTTCCTCGAGTTTCTGGATGCGCTTCCAGCACGCTGTCGTCGACAGATGTACGTGCTCGGCGATGTCGCTCACGGCCCAGGTGGCGTCGTGTTGTAACAGGTTGAGAATGCGATGGTCCGCTGCATCCATACTTATCCTGAATTCGCGAGTTGAGAGAAAAATCATTCTGTACCAGCGGATGTAGGACGCGAGTATTTGAATGAATTGCTCGCGTAGAAATCACCCGTCGGCGTGCAGCCTGTGTGCCGGCGCCGCGACAAGTCGCGCACATTGCCGCACAATCGCCGGATGACCGCACCGAACCAGCAACCGCACCCGCCGTACTGCAGGCCCGCGCGATGAAGATCGCCATCGTCGGCGCCGGGGCCATCGGTGGTTTCCTGGGAACCCGTCTCGGCATCCGGGGCCATGCGATGCATGTGGTCGCGCGAGGCGCGACACTGCGCGCGCTGCAGGCGTACGGCCTGCGCCTGCGCGAGCGTGACCACGAGCATGTGGTACCCGTCACCGCGTCCGAAGATGCGTCTTCGCTCGGCCCGCAGGATCTTGTCATCATTGCCGTGAAGGAACCCGCGCTGATCGGCGCCGTGGCCAGCGTGCCGCCGCTGCTCGGTCCGGACACCGTGGTGCTGACGGCAATGAACGGTGTGCCCTGGTGGTTCTTTCTCGGGATGCCCGGCCCGCTGGCCGGCACGACGCTAGCTTCGCTCGATCCGGACGGCGTGATCGCCGCGACCATTCCGGCGAAGCGTGTCGTAGGCAGCGTCGTCTACGCCGCCTGCACCACGCCCGAGCCAGGCGTCGCGCAGCACGTGATGGGCAATGGTCTCATCATCGGCGAGCCGGAAGGTGGGGTCTCGGGCCGTGTCGCCGCCCTCGTCGCCACCTTCAATGACGCGGGGTTGGAATGCCGGAGCTCGGCGCGGATCCAGCAGGACGTCTGGTTCAAGCTCTGGGGCAACATGACGACCAATCCGCTATCGGCGCTGACAGGTGCGACCGCCGATCGCATCCTCGACGACGAACTGGTGCGCGACTTCTGCCTTGCCACCATGGCCGAGGCAGCCGCAATCGGTGCGGTAATCGGCTGCCCCATCGGGCAATCGGGCGAGGAGCGAATGGAGATCACGCGCAAGCTGGGCGCGATCCGTACGTCGATGCTGCAGGACGTCGACGCCGGCCGGCCACTGGAGATCGACGCCCTGCTGGCGGTGGTGCGCGAGATCGCGCGGCGCTGCGAAGTCGCAACACCGGCATTGGACGCACTTCTCGGCGTCACCCGCCTGTTTGCGCGGACGCGAGGCCTCTACCCGGCCTGATCGCCACCTCGTTCGAGCTGGTGCCGCAGGTGCTGCCGCACGGCCGGCCATTCGGAGTCGAGGATCGAGAACACGTCGGAGTCGCGCATTGCGCCGGCGCGGGGCTTGCCACTCTGGGATCTGCCCGCTGCCGGACCGGGTGACTTTGATCTCCACGCCCCCTGACGCTCGCGCAACACCGCCTCCCGGGGCAATCACCGCATCGCGACGACCCCCAACCACCCTAAGTTCGCGGCGGACCGGGCAAATCCCAACGTGCTACGCTACTCCCAACTGCGCGCTGGGGGCCTTGGATTTCCGATCCTTGCCTCGTTGCCGGTTGTGCCGTTGATCGAATTCGAAGTCCGGTGTGGGCTTGGATATAGGGATCGCCGGCAAGCTCGACTTCCGCGTGATCATCCCTCATGCCCCGCAACCCACTTGAAATTCAATAGAGCCTAAAATCATGATAGTTTCATTTTGCGATGCCCTGTGCTGCACCTATACGGCAACTGGTTCCCTAGACGGTTCATTGCGGAACTGACCGTCATCAGCCACCGAGGTTCGACAATCATGCTACGTATCCACGCTGCAATCTGTACCCTCGTACTCGCCTGCGCCGCCCTGATTGCGCCGCAGCCCGCCCATGCCCAGGCATGGCCCACCAAGTCGATCCGCCTGGTCGTTCCCTATTCGGCAGGCGGCTCGTCGGACTTCGTCGCCCGCACCCTGGCGCAGAAGCTCTCCGAGGAGCTCGGACAATCGGTGGTCGTCGAAAACAAGCCGGGCGTGGCCGGTATTCTCGGCACCGAGATCGTCGCCAAGAGTCCTCCCGACGGCTATACGCTGTCGCTGGTCGGCATGACCACGCTCGCAGCCAATCCCTCGCTGTACAAGTCGCTGCCCTACGACGCCATCAAGGATTTTGCGCCGATCTCGGTGGCCATCGTGTCGCCGCTGGTGCTGGTCGTGAATCCGGAGGTACCGGCCAAAACCGTGCAGGAATTGATTGCCTATGCCAAGGCGAATCCGGGCAAGGTCAACTTCGGATCGGCCGGGGTCGGCAATACGCTGCATCTGGCCGGCGAGTTGTTCAAGTCGACAGCCGGAATCGACATCGTTCACGTTCCCTACAAGGGCGCTTCGGCAGCCATGACCGATCTGGTCGGTGGTCGCATTCAGATGATGATCGACCTGATACAGACTCCGCTGGCAAATATCCAGGCCGGCAAGCTTCGACCGCTGGGGGTCACCAGTACGTCGCGCGTCTCGCAGTTGCCGCAGGTGCCGACAATCGCCGAATCTGGACTGCCCGGCTTTGAATTCGCCACCTGGATCGGCATCGCCGCCCCGGCGGGGACGCCGAAGCCGATTATCGATCGTATCCATCAGGCGATGGTCAAGGCGCTGGCGATGCCGGACCTCAAGGAGGCATTCGGAAAGCAAGGAATGGTGCCCGCGCCATCGACGTCACCCGAAGCATTCGCGAAGCAGATCAAGTCCGAGACGGCGCGCATCGCTGAACTGGCGAAGAACTCGGGCATCAAGCCGGAATGATTGTCGCCGGGCGGTTGCCCGGCGTACGCCCCGTCGAAGGGCGGTAGTTCGGCGTGCCGCGCCGCTTAGAGGAGAACACATGAATTCTATTCCGACGATGAACCGTCGCGAACGCTTCCTGGCCGCCGTCGGTGGGCGTGCCGTCGACCGGCCCCCGACCGTCGCGTGGGTACATTTCCTGTCCGACCATCTGCCTGGTGACGAGACGGCAAGGCTGCATCTCGAGTTCCTTCGCGCCTACAATTGGGACGTCGCGAAGCTGATGAACGACTATCGCTATCCGGTCCCACACGGTCTTGAGCTGCTCGATTCGGCGGAAGCGATGCGCCGCTTCAAGCCGCTCTCGCTTGACGAGCGCAGTTTCGCCGAGCAGTTGCGCGCGATCGAATGCCTGCGCCGCGAACTGGGCCCCGAGTGGCCGATCCTCGACACGCTGTTCGATCCCTGCCAGCAGGTGCTGCGCAATGTCGGGTTCAACCAGGCCGTGGCCCTTCCGCAACATCGCGACGCGGCGCTGGAGATGCTCGACGCGGTGACGGACACGCTATGCCGCTACGTCGCCGCCGCACGCAATGCCGGAGCCGATGGCTTCTTCCTGTCAATCAACGGCGCGATCCAATCGGGTTTCCCGCGCGGCGGCGATGCGGACACCTTTCGCGACTTCCAGCGCCCCTTCGACCTGCGGCTGCTCGATGCCGCAAAGGGCACAGTTCGCGTGCTTCATGTGCACGGTGTCGGGCTCGATCTCGACCGCGTTATCGATTACCCATGCGAAGTTTTCAGCGTCTCCGACCGCTTGCAGGGCAATCCCTCGCTCGCGGAACTGCGCCGTCGCACCGACCGCTGCCTGATGGGCGGTTTGGACGAAAGCCGATTGCATGATCGCACACTGCCCGAGGTGCGCGCCGAAGTCGACGATGCCCTCGCGCAGGCGGGGCGCGAGCGCTTGATCCTGGCGCCGGGATGCACGCTGCCTTCGTTTTCTCCGCAGCGTACGCTGCAGAATTTGCGCGAGTACACGCTGACCATCTGAAACGAACCGGATATTCAACGCCAGTGGGGAGAGTGTCTCGGGCGAGAAACCGTGGTTCGACGGCGCATCGCATATCGGAGACGGTCGGGAAATGCCGCCAATCGTGACTTGATCGACGCTCCGATTCTCTACCTGTCGGAAGACGACGTGGCGGGCACCGGAGTTTCGCTTGATCGCCTGCGCGAGGTTGTCGCTGCGGCCTTCGCGGCGCAGGCGCGCGGGACGGCGCAGGTCGCACCGAAATCGGTGCTGCCGCTGGGACCGGGACACGTGTTCCAGGCCAAGCCTGGAGTGCTTCGCGATGCTGGCCTCGCGGGCATGAAGTGGTTCGGCCTCGTTCCGAGCGAGCAGACCACGGGTCCGTCGATCTGCAGCCTGATCGTGCTGTCGGATATCGCCACCGGACGCACGCTGGCGATCATGGGCGGTGACACGATCACCGCGACGCGCACCGCCGCCATGAGCGCCATCGCCGCGCGGTCGCTGGCACGCGCCGACAGCGTAACGATCGGCTTCATCGGCTGCGGTGTCCAGGCGGCAAGCCACCTCAACGCGCTGCGCCGGATCCTGCCGCAACTCGCCGACGTGGTCGCTTACAGCCGCACCGCGGCAAGCGCTGCGCGTTTTGTGGAGTCCGCACGCGCACAGGGACTTAAGGCACACGCGGTGGCTGCGCCGCGCGACGCGGTCGAAGGCCTCGACGTGATCGTTAGCACCGTGCCCGAAGGCACGGGGACGCTGGAGTTCCTTGACCCCGCGTGGCTGGCGCCAGGCGCGTTCGTGGCGGCTGTCGATCTTGGCCGCTCCTGGGATCGAACCGGCTTTGGCAAGCTCGACATCCTCGCCACTGACGAACACGCGCAGAGCCGGATGATGGCCGCTATCGGGCGCATGCCCTACGCCGGCCCGTACGCCGCAGACCTGGCGGATATCGCTTCCGGGACCTTTGCCGGTCGTACGTCGCCCGCGCAACGCGCGATGTTCATGTTCTCCGGACATGCGTTGGCCGACCTCGCCGCCGCGCAGGCGGTGTACGAAGTAGCGTTGGCAAGAGGTCTCGGCATCCGCCTGCCGCGCTGACGCCGAAACGCCTTGAGGGCCTTGAGCGCCACTCCGGGCACGGAATCTGGCTCATGTCGTCGCCACTCCACGCTCGGCCATAAGTCGCCGACCCCGTACTTGCAGCACTGGGTCACGACTCAGGCAGTGCGGCAATTGGCGGCTTGAGACCATACCCTTGTTCGGCGAAAGACCGGGGGAAGCTCAAGCCTGCCGCTTCCACCATTCGACTTGGCGGCGAACATTCCGTACGTCGGCCTTGCGCTGCCGAATCGGCAGGTGCTCGGTTAGGAATTTGTCGATGAGCTCGCCCAACGTGCGGCGGCGGCCGGCGGTCGTCGGCACATAGAAGCCATGGCCGAGATCCGACTCCACTTTCTTGGCCCACAGGTCCGCGTCGGTCTTTCGCTTGAAGGTTCGAGCACGCGGCTGCTCGCCACGCAACCGCACTTCCACGCGATAGCGGATATCACCGTTGGTGCCGACGCGTTTCTAGATGGTGGCTACTGATGCGCACGCTTGGCAATTGTGGTCCCAAGCGTGTCCCAAAAGTGCCCCACGATTCAGAAGCGGTCGCTAGCTATGCGTGCAACTTATTGATTATTATGGTGCCGGGAGGGGGAATCGAACCCCCACGGTGTTGCCACCGGCGGATTTTGAGTCCGCTACGTCTACCAGTTCCGTCATCCCGGCG
>JBDTNR010000132.1:0-8215 GCA_039933655.1 Betaproteobacteria bacterium
CCGCTGCGCGGCAGGTTTGGACGCCGGTTGATCCATGTCAAGACCGCTCCCGGGACCCCATGTCAGCATGGCCGCGTCCTATCGCGCCAACGAATCGCGCCAACGAATATCGCCGATCGGGCGGCTTTTTTGGCACGTCAATTTACACGCATCGCACGGAAGCCCCATGATCCTCGCCCGCTCGCTTGCAGCCATTTGCGCGTTGCTGGCCTCCGTTCTCGTCGCCGCGCAGCCCGCCCCGATGGCTGCCGCCGCGCCGGCTTCAGGCCCCAACGACACGTGCCTCATGTGTCACGGCGACAAGGACGCCAAGGGCGCCGCCGGCCAATCCATCGCCGTCGATGCTGCGCAGTTCGGTTCGTCGGTCCACGGCGGCCTGGCGCTCAAGTGCACCGATTGCCACAGCGACGTCTCGGCGCAGAAGCTCCCGCATGCGGAGAAGCTCAAGCCCGTCAATTGCGGTACGTGCCACGCCAAGGCGGTCGCCGAGTACGCCGGCACCGTGCACGGCCTGGCGCGCAAGGGCGGCAACACCGTCGCCGCGTCCTGCACCGACTGCCACGGCAAGCATGACATCAAGCGCTCGAAGGACGCGGATTCACGCACCAACCACGCGAACATCGAGGCGACGTGCTCCACCTGTCACGGCAGCGACAAGGTGGTCGCGCAGGGCAAGCTTCCCGGCGGCAACGTCGGCAGCACGTTCCACGACAGCATCCACGGCAAGGCGCTGAAGGGTGCGGCGCAGGGTTCGGCACCGACCTGCACCAATTGCCATGGCGCGCA
Source organism: Betaproteobacteria bacterium (assembly GCA_039933655.1). GTDB lineage: Bacteria > Pseudomonadota > Gammaproteobacteria > Burkholderiales > Casimicrobiaceae > VBCG01. The sequence continues at coordinate 787 of JBDTNR010000132.1, forward strand.
CAGCATCCGCGCCAAGGGCGAAGCGGCGAGCCGCACCAGCCGCGCCAACATTCCGGAAACCTGCGGCAGCTGCCACAAGCCCGAAAGCGTCGCGTTCCTCAAGGGGTCGCACGGCAAGCTCCGGCAGGACGGCAACATGGCCGCCCCCGGCTGCACCGATTGCCACTCGGCGCACGGCATCCAGCAGCACGACTCGGACAAGTTCCAGATCGCGGTGATCAAGGAGTGCGGGACCTGCCACCAGGACTACCTGTCCACTTACCGCGACACGTTCCACGGGCAGGTCACGGCGCTGGGCTACGCGCGCATGGCGACCTGCGCGTCCTGCCACGGCGCCCACGACGTCCTGCCCGCGTCGAACCCGCTGTCGAAGGTCTCGGCGCAGAATCGCCTGAAGACCTGCCAGGCCTGTCATGCGGGGGCTTCGGAAAATTTCGCGAGCTTCGATCCGCACGCGAACCGCCATGACAAGGCGCGCAACCCGCTCTACTACTACGCCGCGCTGTTCATGGAGCTCCTGCTCTTCGGCGTGTTCGCGTTCTTCGGCATCCACACGTTGTTCTGGTTCTACCGCGAAGTGCGCGAGAAATTCGGTCGCGGCAGGGGTCCGGGCGACACCGGCAACGGCAGGGAGAAGCACTGATGGCGATCGCCTTGAACCAAGAGGCACCGGCGGCCGGCGGCGGCGCGGCACAGCGTTACTACCGCCGCTTCACGCCGATCGAGCGGGTGCTGCACGCGCTGCTGATGCTGAGCTTCGTCGGCTGCGCACTGTCCGGATTGCCACTGATCTTCGCCGACAAGCCATGGGCGGCCACACTCGCCCGCATCCTCGGCGGCTTCGAGGGCGCCGGGCTCATCCATCGGATATGCGCGTTCGTGATGATCGTCGTGTTTGCCACGCACGTGGCGCTGGTGTTCGGACGGGCGCTGTCCCGGGGCCGGATCATGGCCGTGCTGTGGGGTCCGGATTCGATGGTGCCGCAGCCGCAGGACGTGATCGACGTCTACCGCAACTTCAAGTGGTTCGTCGGCGTCGGACCGCGCCCGCAGTTCGACCGCTGGACGTACTGGGAGAAGTTCGACTACTGGGCGGTGTTCTGGGGGATGCTGATCATCGGCGGCTCGGGGCTTTTGCTCTGGTTCCCGGTGTTCTTCGCGAAGTTCCTGCCCGGCTGGATATTCAACATCGCTGCGCTCGTGCACGGCGAAGAGGCATTGCTCGCCGTCGGGTTCATCTTCACGTTCCACTTCTTCAACGGGCACCTGCGGCCCGCCAAGTTCCCGATGGATACCGTCGTGTTCACCGGGCGCATCTCCGAGCACGAGATGAAGGACGAGCGTCGCGTCCAGTTCGACCGCCTGACACGCGAAGGCCGCCTCGCGACGGACGAGACGACGGCGCCGTCGGAAGAGTCCAAGTGGTTCGGCTGGGTCGTCGGCGGGGTGGCGCTGGCACTCGGCATCGTCGCCATCGTGCTGATCGTCTCCAGCCTCTTCTAGCGGCCGCCGCGGATTCCTCTGTGGACCGCTTGCACTGCGCGCACCGCACGGCATCCCTCCGGCGCGGGGCTGGAAGGTCCCCCAAGGTTGACGCCGACACCTGTCGTCGAGTACGGTTGCCAGCAGGGACATCCATGCACCTAATCAGGAATCGGCCATGAGGATCACGCTGGGACGGCGCACGTACATGGTGGGCGCGGCGATGCTGTTCGTCCTCGGCGGCATCGGCCTGGCGATCCTGGGCGCCGGCGGCATCGTCGCCTGGGAGTACAGCAACAGCAACGCCTTCTGCACCAACAACTGCCATGCGGTCCACCCCGAGGAACCGCGGGCGTACGCAGTGTATTCGCACGCGCGCGTCCAATGCGTCGAGTGCCACATGGGACGGTTGCCGACGCTGCAGCTGATGACGTTGAAGGCCGCGCACTATCACGAGCTGCTCGGCATGATCACCGGCTATGAACGGCCGCTCGCGGCCACCACGCTGCGTCCGGCGCGCGATTCGTGCGAAGGCTGCCATTGGCCCGCCGTCAATCACGACGACAAGGTGCGGACGAAGATCCACTACGAAGCCGACGAGAAGAACACCGAGACACGCACGCGGCTGATCGTGCATACGGGCGGCGGCGAGGCGCGCGACAAGGCGACGCGTGGCATCCACTGGCACGTCGAGCAGAACGTCGAATACGTGTCCGACGACGTGCAGAAGCGGACGATCCCCTGGGTCCGGATCACCGACAAGGACGGCAAGCAGACGACGTACTTCGATGCGTCGAGCAAGGTCGGCCGCGCCGAAATGGACCAGAAGGCAAAGCGCCGTATGGACTGCACCGATTGCCACAACGCCGCCGGGCATCCATTCAAGAATCCCGCGGATCGCGTGGACCAGGCGATGTCGGAAGGACTCATCAGCACGGCGATTCCGTCGATCAAGGCGCGGTCGCTCTCGATCATCGAGAAGGCAGCGGCACTGCACGGTCCGATGGAGGAGCAGGTGCCGACGTTCAAGAAGATCATCGCCGACGCGGTTCCCAAGGGTGAGTTGAAGCCGGAGCAGAAAGCCGCCGAAGCCCAGTACGCGCAGGCGATGCTGGCGATCCTCGAACTTTCCGAATTCGAAGCCAAGGACCTGTCGTGGAAGTCGTTCCCGAATCATGTCGGGCACAAGGACTTCCCGGGCTGCTTCCGCTGCCATGACGGCAAGCATTTCAACGAGAAGGGCGAGGCGATCAGGCTGCAATGCACGCTGTGCCACGACATCCCGCAGGTGACGATCGACGGCACGAAGAAGACAGTGGTCTCGACGGTCACGCCGGGCCTCTCGCCGCCGGACAGCCACAACGCGCCGAACTTCATGCATGACCACCGGACGAAGGTGGACCAGTCGTGCACGATGTGCCACGGTCCCATCAAGTGGGGCACCGAAGGCGGCAGCTTCTGCAGCAACCCCGCGTGCCACGGACGCAAGTGGCCGGAAATGAGCCTCGACACGAAGCGCTGACGACGCGTGGCCGGCAGCGACGCCGCTTTCGGCCGCTCCCTGCGTTCAGGATGAAACGACGTGCCGGGCGAGCTTGCGCTGCAGCGTGCGCCGGTGCAGCAGCAGCGCGCGCGCGGTGGCCGAAATATTGCCGCGGTGATCAAGCAGCACGCGATTGATGTGTTCCCACTCGAGCCGCCGCGTGGACATCGGCCGGTCGCTCACCGGCACGTCGTCGCCGCAGAAGTCCTGACTCAATGCCGCCAGCAGGTCATCGGCGGCCATCGGCTTCGTCAGGTAATGGACGGCGCCGAGCTTGATCGCCGCCACGGCCGTGGCAATGCTCCCATGTCCGGTCAGCATCGCGACACGCATCGCCGGATGGATCTCGAGCAGCCGCGGCAGCAACTTGAGGCCTGACTGATCGGGCAAGCGCAGTTCGACGATCGCATACGCCGGCCTCTGCTCCAGCGCCTGCCGGACGGCCGCGTCCGCGCTGTGCGCGACGGCGGGCCGCAAGCCCAAGCGACCGAGCGCTAACGAGAGAGTGTTGCAGAGGATCCTGTCGCCGTCGACGACGAGGATGAACGGCGCGCCGACGTCCGTCACGGGACCGCCGTCGTGTTTCACCGTGGACGCTCCCCGCGCGATCCCGCGGGCGCCTGCACGGCACCCAAGGCGGCGGCGACGAGGTGCGGCGCCCTGCCATCGCGAGGCTTCGCGCCGATGTCGACCGTGGCGGCCCTGGAGCGCCCGCGAACCGCGGCGGTCCCGCGCGTCCGCCATAGGTGGGAGTGTCCGCCCATCCGCGCATGATGCGGCGGCGCGTCCGCCGCGTCTTTGAGCAAGGTCAGGAACGGACACCAAGGCATCGTGACCGCCGCGGTGGCGACGGTTGCCGCGGGTGCCGCCGGAGGCCGCGTGCCGGCGGGAACCGGGCGGCACCGGCCCCGCGGCGGTTTGCAACGACTACATCAAAGCGAAAGCACCCACTTGACGATGCCTTTCAGGTCGTCGCCCTTGGCCTTGACCTCGGGGTGACCCTTGGCCGTAGACAGCTTGGTCACCAGCGTGCCTTCGGCATCCGCCTTGCCCTTGTACTTGGCGGCGACTTCCTTGAACGCCGGGCCCATCTTCTTTGCGCTCACGTCATGGCAGGCCATGCATCCGCTGCTCTTTGCGAGCGCTTCCTGTGCCTGCGCCGTACCAGCTGCGGCAATGCAGGCAGCCGCCATGACCGCTATTGCAATCGTCCTCATCGTGTTCTCTCCTCTTTGCGTCCTGTGGGTACTAGGGGCCGCACCGGCAGGCGCGGATCACCGCCCCCATGCGTCAGGTGGCATCGTAACGCAATCGCCGCCATTCCGGCGGCGATTGGGTGGTTGCCCCTACGGGGATTGCGCAGCGTCAGCCGGCGCCACCCCGATTACATCGCGAGGATCCACTTCACGAGCGTCGTCGTATCGGCATCGGAGGTCTTCACCGCCGGGTGGCCCTTGCCGGCCTTGAGGTTGGCCACGATGGTCGCCTCGGAGCCCGCCTTGCCCTTGTACTTGGCAGCGATGTCCTTGAACGACGGTCCCATCTTTTTCGTCGCCGTGGCGTGGCAGGTGAGGCAGCCGCTGCTCTTGGCCAGGTCCTCGGACGCGCTGGCAGCGCCGGCCGCCGCCAGTCCGGCGGCGAGTACTACGGTCAACACGATTGCCTTCATCTTGAACTCCTCGGTCAGTGGGTGCCCGTCACGCGGGCGGGTTGGGATTTTTAAGGATTGCCGCACTCGCATTCCATTCCTGCCGACGCCTTTAACGGTTGAGCCCTGCCGGCGTTGACGCCGGATCGACAACATCCGTCAGCCGTGGCATTTTGTCGCAGCCATCCTGTGGCACCTGCGCCGAATTGGGACCTCGGTCCGCTGCCGCATGCCGCGCGCGATGTCGCGCCAGATGGATCGGTGTGCGCGATCGCGGAACCTTGGCGACGAAGTGATGGCGGGCAACGTGGTAGCTCGGGTCGAAGCCGAAGAAATTCTGCCGCATCCGGTCGAGTTCGTCGGCGCGATAGGCGGACAGCGGCCGGCAGGCTTCGTCGGCGGCGCGACGCGTGACCTTTGCCGCGAGTCGCGCGACGAAGCCATCGTCAGCGGCGAGGGTCTGGGCGCGCGTGCGCGCCTCGCGCACGAACGCGCCCACGGTGTCGCCGAAGTGCGCATCGATCAGACCGCGCTTCGCAGCCTCCCGCGCCGACAGCGGCAGGCGCTGCTGCGTCAGCGTGCGCGCCGCGTCCGCGCCGACGCGGCGTGGCAGCAGGTAGGTCCAGTACTCCGAGCCGAAGAGGTTGCCCATGGCCTTGTAATGCGGGTTGAGGATGACGCCGTCGCGCGCCCATACGCGGTCGGCCGCGAGCGCCAGGAACGCTCCGCCAGCGCCCGCATTGCCCTGCATCGCGGCGATCGTCAGCTGACGCTCGGTGAGGACGATCTCCCGCACGAGGTCGTTCATCGCGTTGATGTTGCGCCACGATTCCTCGGCCGGATGCGCGGCCGCCTCGATCAGGTTCAGATCGATGCCGTTGGACCAGAAGTCGGGGCCTCCCATCAGCACGATCACCCGTGTCGGCCGCGCGCTGGCCGAGATGTACGCGGCGCGCAGCGCGTCGCAACCTTCGGTCGACATCGCGCCGTTGTAGAACGGAAAATGCAGGAAGCCGACCGCGCCCTCCTCCACGTATTCGATCGGCCGCCATGTCGGATGGTCGACGACCGCCTCCGGCGGCAGCGCAACCTCCGGCACACCGGCCAGCCGCCCGGCGAGCGCCTGCGCCGCCGGCAGCTTGAGCGCGGGCTCCTCACCCTCGACGTGCTTGACGTGCGTTATCCAGATGGCGCCGTCGAGCGTCGCGACGAGTACGGCGCCGTCGCGCCGTGCGATCACCGTACCCGGCGCGGCGTCGGCAAATTGGGCGCGCAGGCGCCCTTCCTGATGCGCACCGTACAGATGGACACGCGCGCCCAGCAGTTCGTCGGCCACACCCGGATTGCCATCCGCCGCGCGCAGCTTGCGCAGGAGGGTGGCCGTATCGTCGCGGCGCCAGTCGAGCGCGCGATCGCCCTGCCGCATCAGCGGGCGCGTCCGGCCCCGCGCTGCATCCATGAGTTGCGCGAGGGGCGTCGGCGCCTCGCCGCGCGCCAGTCGTCCGAGCGTCGCGTGCAGCGCGACCACCGCGGCCTCCGTCAGTTCGTTGCGATAGAGGCTGCTCTTGGTCGCGTCGCGCATCGCAAACTCGACGCTCGCCCACACATCGCCGGCATCCATGTCGGCATTCGCCTCGAGGATGGTGACGCCCCAGCGGGTCTCGCCCTCGGCAATTGCCCAGTCGAGCGCCGACGGGCCACGATCGCCGACGATGCCCGGGTGCACGACGAGGCAGCGGTGCCGGCGCCAGACCGACTCCGGGATCCGCCGCTTCAGGAACGGCGCGATGACGAGATCCGGCCGCCACAGCGCGACGGCTTCCTCGGTCACGCTGTCGATGATGTCGAACTCGACGGAGACGTCGTGACCGGCGGCCTTGAGCTCGCAGTGGAACCGCTGCGCCAGGCTGTTGAACGAATGGGCCAGCAGCAAAATGCGCATCAGCAGATCCGCGGCAATTGCTCGCCGGTCAGCCAGTCGACGACGCGCCGGCCGCCGAAGCTCGTATCCATCTGCACGAAATGGTGCGGATCCTCGATGACGTCGCCGATGATGCTGGCTTCTCGGCCCAGCGGATGCGCGCGCAGCGCCGCCAGCAGCCGGTCGGCATCGGCGTCCGCGCAGATCGCCACCAGCTTGCCCTCGTTGGCGACGTAGAGCGGGTCCAGTCCCAGGAACTCGCAGGCCGCCCGCACCTCACCGTTCACCGGGATGCGCTCTTCCGCGATCACCATGCCGCAGCCGGACTGCCGTGCGAGCTCGTTGAGCGTCGTCGCCAGCCCGCCGCGCGTGGGATCGCGCATGCAATGGATGCCGGGCACCGCGGCGATCATCGCGGCCACGAGCCCGTGCAGCGCGGCCGTGTCGGAGCGCAGCGACGTCTCGAAGGTCAAGTTCTCGCGCAGCGACATGATCGCCACGCCATGGTCGCCCAGCGTGCCGCTGACGAGGATGCGGTCGCCGGGCCGGGCGCGATCGCCGCTGATGTGCACGCCCGCCGGCACGATGCCGACGCCGGTGGTGGTGATGAACACGCCATCGCCCTTGCCCTGCTCGACGACTTTGGTGTCGCCGGTCACCACCGGAACGCCGGCGTCGCGGGACGCCGCCGCCATCGAGACGACGATCCGCTTCAGGTCCGCCAGCGGAAAGCCCTCCTCGAGAATGAAGCCGGCCGCCAGGTAGAGCGGCACTGCGCCGGACATCGCGACGTCGTTGATCGTCCCGTGCACCGACAGGCAGCCGATGTCGCCGC
>JBDTNR010000133.1:0-8189 GCA_039933655.1 Betaproteobacteria bacterium
GAACGTCAGCTTCGAAAATCCGACGGTGGCGCTGCCGCCTGGCACGCCGCCGCAACTGGCCGGCACGATCGGCGCGCTTTCCGCCGGCGTCAACAGCCAGGCGCTGTATGGGCGGGGCATCAGCTCGGACATCACGCTTCCGCAGATAGCCAATTTCTCGGTGCTGTTCCATGTCAACAGCAAGTGGGACGTAATGGGCGACGTCCAGTACACCGGCTGGTCGAGCATCCCCGAGCTCCGGTTCACCACGACGTCGCCGCCGTCGCTGGACGCGGTCGCGCTCAACTGGGACGACACGTGGAAGGTCGCCATCGGCGCCACGTACAAGGTCAGCGATCAGTGGAAGGCCCGTTTCGGCGTCGCGTTCGACCAGACGCCCGTCACGACCGACCCCACGATCCGGCTGCCGGACTCCGACCGCATCTGGCTGGCGGTCGGCAGCGAGTACAAGTGGAACGCGCACATGAAGTTCGACGCCGGCTTTTCCTACATCTTCGCCGACAGTCCGAGCTTCAACCAGAATCAGGGCAGCACGGCGAAAAACGCGCTGGTCAATGGAAGCTACGACGCGGGCGTGTGGATCCTGTCGATGCAGGGGACCTATACGTTCTAGTGCACCTTCCCGGGAGCAACGGCTCCCTTGAAGGGCATTACGGCCGGGGCAACCCGGCCGTTTTTTCGCGGCAGCGCTCTGCCGAACCCGGCACCGCGCCTTCCGTTTCTAGACGAATCACTCCAACGGCGTTTGGTAGACTTTGTGTTCTGGTAGCTCGCGTTTTCCCACTCCCGCCCATTTCGCCATGGGCTTTGTCGGTACTTCCTCCATGTCCTCCTCTTCGCTGATTGTCCGCAAGGTCGCCATTCTTGGCGCCGGCGTCATGGGTGCGCAGATTGCCGCGCACTTTACCAACGCCGGCATTGCGGTGCTGCTCTACGACCTGCCGGCGAAGGAGGGCGATCCGAACGGACTCGTCGTCAAGGCGATCGCTGGCCTGGCCAAGCTCGAGCCGGCGCCGCTCGCCGCGAAGGACCGCGTGTCCGCCATCGAGGCATGCAACTACGGCGCCGACCTCGCGCGCCTCGCCGAATGCGACCTCGTGATCGAAGCGATTGCCGAACGACTCGACTGGAAGAAGGACCTGTACGAGAAGATCGCGCCGCATCTCGCGCCGGACGCGATCGTCGCGACGAATACGTCCGGCCTGTCGCTGGCGGCGTTGTCCGCCGCAGTGCCGGCCACCGTGCGACCCCGATTCTGTGGCGTGCATTTCTTCAACCCGCCGCGTTACATGCATCTGGTCGAAATCATCGCCGCGCCCGACACCGGGGCCGCCCTGCTGGACGGGCTCGAGACGCTGCTGACGACCACGCTCGGCAAGGGCGTCATCCGCGCCAAGGACACGCCCAACTTCATCGCCAACCGCATCGGCATCTTCTCGGTGCTGGCAACGATGAAGCATACGCAGACCTACGGCTTGTCGTTCGACGTCGTCGACGCGCTGACGGGCCCGGCGATAGGTCGCGCCAAGAGCGCGACCTATCGCACCGCCGACGTCGTCGGCCTCGACACGATGGCGCACGTCGTGAAGACGATGTACGACACGTTACCGGACGATCCGTGGCATCCAATGTTCGCCACGCCGCCGGTGCTGGCGGAACTCGTCGCGCAGGGCGCGCTGGGGGCGAAGACCAAGGCCGGTTTTTTCCGCAAGCTGGGCCGCGACATCCAGGTGCTGGATCCCGCGGCGCGCGATTACAAGCTGGCCTCTGGCGAAGTCGCGCCCGAGGTGGCGGAGCTGCTGAAGATCCGGTCGCCGGCGGAGAAGTTCGCGAAGCTGCGCGCCAGCGCGCATCCACAGGCGCAGTTCCTGTGGGCAATCTTCCGCGACCTCTTCCACTACAGTGCCTATCACCTGGCGGCCGTCGCCGACAACGCGCGCGATGTCGATCTCGCGATCCGCTGGGGCTTCGGCTGGCAGATGGGACCGTTCGAGACATGGCAGGCGGCGGGCTGGAGCGATGTCGCGGCCTGGGTCGCCGAGGACATCGCCGCCGGCCGCGCGCTCGCCAGCGTGCCGCTGCCGGCGTGGGTGACCGGTGGCAAGGTTGCGGCCGCCCGTGGCGTGCACGCGGAGCAGGGTGCGTATTCGGCCGCGCGCGACGAATTCGTGGCGCGCTCGACGCTGCCCGTCTATCGCCGGCAGCTCTACCCCGACCCCTTGCTTGGCGAACATCCGGCGGCCAAGGGCACGACGATGTTCGAGACCGATGCGCTGCGGATGTGGCACTCGGGCGACGACGTCGGGATCGTATCGTTCCGGAGCAAGGCGAACACGATCGGCGAGGACGTGCTCGACGGCCTCTTGCGAGCGATCGACGTAGCGGAGCGGCAATGCGCTGGACTCGTGATCTGGCAGACGAAGGAGCCGTTCTCGCTCGGCGCCAACCTCGCCGCCATCGCGCCGGCGATCGAGGCGAAACAGTGGTCGGCGATCGACGCGGTCGTCGCCAAGTTCCAGCGCACGGCCATGCGCCTGCGGACCAGCCTCGTCCCGACCGTGTGCGCCGTGCGCGGCATGGCGCTCGGGGGCTCGTGCGAGTTCATCCTGCACGCGGACCGCACCGTCGCGGCGCTCGAGTCATACATCGGGCTGGTCGAGGTCGGCGTCGGGCTGTTGCCAGCAGGCGGCGGCTGCAAGGAATTCGCGGTGCGCGCTGCGGAGGAAATCCGGCGCGGCGCCAACGGCAGCCAGATCGACCAGTTCCCGTTCATCCGCACCTACTTCCAGACGATCGCCACCGCCACCGTGGCCAAGAGCGCGCTGGAGGCGAAGGAGCTGGGCTTCCTGCGTCCGGCCGACGTCGTGGTGATGAATGCCTACGAGCTGCTGCACGTGGCCAAGACGCAGGCGCGGGCCATGGCCGATGCCGGCTACCGGCCGCCGCTGCCGGCCCGCAATGTCGCCGTCGCGGGCAAGACGGGCTTCGCGACGCTGCAGATGATGCTCGTCAACATGCGCGACGGCGGCTTCATCAGTGCGTACGATTTCGAGATCGGCAAGCGCGTGGCGCGCGTGCTGTGCGGCGGCGAGATCGAATCGGGCAGCCTGGTCGACGAGACGTGGCTGCTTGAACTCGAGCGTGCCGAGTTCATGGAACTGCTGCGCGACGAGCGGACGCAGGCGAGGATCGCGCACACCCTCGCGACCGGCAAGCCGCTGCGCAATTGACCGCATGAAGCCCGTCCGGCAACAGCACCGAAGGACCGAATGATGACCAGACAGATGCAGGATGCCTATATCGTCGCGGCCACGCGCACGGCAGTGGGCAAGGCCCCCCGCGGCGCGTTCCGCTCCACGCGCCCCGACACGTTGCTCGCGCACGTATTGTCGAGCGTGCTGGCGCAGGTGCCGACGATCGACGCCAAGCGCATCGAGGACGTGATCGTCGGTTGCGCGATGCCGGAGTACGAACAGGGGATGAACGTCGCCCGCATCGGCGTGCTGCTGGCGGGCTTGCCCAACAGCGTGGCCGGCATGACGATCAACCGCTTCTGCTCGTCCGGGTTGAACGCGGTGTCGATCGCGGCGGATCGCATCCGCACCGGTGAAGCGGACATCATGATCGCCGCCGGCACCGAGAGCATGAGCATGATCCCGATGCTCGGGCGGCTTGCCATCAACGAGGCCGTGTTCGAGCGCGGCGAGAATGTCGGCATCGCCTACGGCATGGGCCTCACGGCCGAGAAGGTCGCCCTCCAGTGGAAGGTGTCTCGCGCCGAGCAGGATGCGTTCGCGCTGGGATCGCACCAGAAGGCGCTGGCGGCGCAGGCGGCCGGCGAATTCGATGCCGAAGTGAGCCCGATCACCGTCGTCGACGATGCGCCGGATTTGGCGACCGACCGCATCGTCTCACGGTCGAAATCGATAACGCGCGACGAAGGCCCGCGCGCGGACACGAGCGCCGAAGGCTTAGCCAAGCTGCGGCCGGTATTCGCGGCCAAGGGGTCCGTCACGGCGGGCAACAGCTCGCAGATGTCCGACGGCGCGGGCGCGTCGATCCTCGTTTCCGAAAAGGTGTTGCGCGAACTCGACCTCGCGCCGCTCGCCCGATGGCTGGGCTACGCGGTGGCCGGTGTGCCGCCGGAGATCATGGGGATAGGCCCGATCGCGGCGATTCCCAAGGTGCTGAAGAGCACGGGCGTCAACCTGGCGGACATCGACTGGATCGAGTTGAATGAAGCGTTTGCGGCGCAAGCGATCGCGGTCATGCGCGATCTCGGCCTCGACCCGGCGAAGGTCAATCCGCTGGGCGGAGCGATCGCGTTGGGGCATCCGCTCGGCGCGACCGGCGCGATCCGCACGGCGACGATCGTCCACGGCATGCGCCGCCGCAAGCAGAAATACGGCATGGTGTCGATGTGCATCGGCACCGGGATGGGCGCGGCGGGGCTGTTCGAGACGCTCTAGCGCAGTACCCGCGGAAGCGGTTCATGCAGTACAACGATGGAGGCGACATGCGCAAATTGACAGTGGTGCTGGCGGCGTTGCTGATGGCGGCAGGTGTGCAGGCCGCGGAAGTCGCCGGCGTGAAGCTCGACGACAAGATGGCGGTCGGTGGCCAGGAACTCGTGCTGAATGGTGCGGGCGTGCGGACGCGAGCAATTTTCAAGGTCTACGTGGGCAGCCTCTACGTGCCGGTGAAGGCCACGACCATGGCGGCGGTGCTGGACAAGGGTCCGCGCCGCATCCAGCTCAACGTGCTGCGCAACCTCTCCGCGGATCAGCTGATCGATGCGCTTATCGACGGCATGAAGGAAAACAACACGCCCGCCGAGCTCGCGGCCGTCAAGGCGCAGTCGGACCAGATGGTGGCGACGATGAAGGCGTTCAACGACGTCAAGGAGAAGGACGTCGTCACGCTCGATTTCGTCGACGGTGCAACGAAGATCGGCTTGAACGGCGCGGCCAAGGCATCGATTCCCGGGGAAGCGTTCAATCGCGCGCTTACCAAGGTCTGGCTCGGTGACAATCCCGTTCAGGGCGACCTGAAGAAATCGATGCTCGGCGGGTAATGCACGACTTCTGGCCGTCGTGCGGCTATCGCCTGCTGACCGTCGGCGCCGACCGGCGCCTGACGGTCAGCGACGACTTCCTGCGCAGCTACCTCGTCCGGCCGGAACTCGCTCCGATCCGCGAATCGTGCGCGGCCGAGCTCGCGCTGCACGACGCGCTGCTCGCCCATCCGCGCCGGGAGGTGTCGGATGCCGAACTGCAGGCGCTTGCCGATCCGGACGCGCGCGAGAACTACGGCATCTGGCTGCGCTTCCGCTCGCGGCTGACCGAGGCCAGCTCGCTCGAGGCCGCGTATGTCGGGCTGTTCCACGGCAGCGGCGTCGACGTGCCGCCGCTCTTCGTCGACCAGCTGACGCAGGTACTCCTGCGTCACATTCTCGGCAGCGAAGCCACGCCGATGGAGGCCCGCGCGGCAGAGATGCTGTTTCGCCCGCAGCGCATCGCCGTGCTGGAAGACGGCGCGGTGATGGCGGCCGATGCCACGACGGTCGAACTCTTCGCCACCACCGGCGGCTTCGGTTCGCTCGGCGAGATGCTCGCGCAGAACCGCACGCCGGCCCGCGCGATCGACCTCGACGTGCTTGACGGCGAATCCGCCGACCAATACTGGGAGCGCGACGAGCGGCAGGATTTCTCCATCAGCCTGAACCGGGGGCGACCGGCGCTCGACGCTCTCGCGCGTGTGCTCGAAAAGTGGGTCGCGCATTTTCTCGGCGTGACCGTGACCATCAGGCACGAGCGCGCGATCGACGACAAGCACTGGGTCTGGCATGTCGGGCTCGACGCCGAAGCGAGCGGCCTCCTGAACGACCTGTACAACGACGTGGACATCGACGACGTGCGAATGGGCCGGCTGCTGTGCCTGTTCCACCTTGACTTCGCCAACCCCGCCGACATGCGCCCCGCCATCGCCGGCCGTCCGGTCTATCTGGCGATGGCGATGAACGTCGAGCACACATTGCGACTCAAACCGCAGAATCTGCTGCTCAACCTGCCGCTCGCGCGGCAGCAGTGAACAAGGAACCTCCCGACCATGAGTCGACGATCGACCATCCTCCCGCGATGGACCGCGCTGGGCGCGGCGCTGGCGCTGTGTGCAGGATTGGCCCACGCGCAGACGCCGGCCGCGCCAGTGGCCGCACCGCCGCCATCGGCTGACCTCAATTCGGCGGCAGCGCTGTCGTGGCTCGACGGCTGCTGGACCGGCACCGTCAACCAGCGCGATTTCCGCGAGCAGTGGTCTCCGCTGCGTGGCGGCACGCTGCTGGGCGTGGGCTCGACGGTCCTGCAGGGCAAGCTGCAGAGCTACGAATTCCTGCGCATCGAGGGCCGGGGGGACGGCGTCTATTACGTCGCGGCGCCATCGGGCCAACCCGAGGCGGCCTTCAAGCTGGTGTCGATCACCACCGACGACAAGGACACGATCTTCACGTTCGCCAATCCGGCGCACGACTTTCCGCAGCGGATCCTCTACCGTCGCGCGACCGAAGGCTGGCTGTACGCGACGATCGAGGGCAAGCTGAAGGGCGAGGACCGGCAGGTGATCTATCCGATGCGGCACGTCGGTTGCGAATCCGGCGAGTTCATCCGCAAGTAGCATGGCGCAGCCGCCATCACCGGCACTGGCGAGCTTCGAGCGGATGCTCAAGTCCGGGCGCGACGGCGCCATGCTGCGGCTGTCGCTCGGCAACGAACACTTGAAGGCGGGCAACACGCACGCGGCCGTTCTGCATCTGCGGCGCGCCGTCGAATTCGACAGCGGCTACACCGCGGCGTGGAAGGCGCTGGGCAAGGCGCTCGCCGACGACGGCCAGCTCGAGGCCGCGCTCGCTGCCTATCGTGAAGGCATCGCCGTCGCGCAGCGCAAGGGCGACAAGCAGGCGGGCCGTGAAATGGAAGTGTTCGCGCGGCGACTCGAAAGGACGCTCACGGCGGCGCCCGACGCGGACGTTTGACGCGGCGATTGCGTTCAGGCGCCGGGCATGCGATGGGCGTGCGGCGCGCGAGCCACTTCCACGCCCCGATTGGCGAGTGCGTCGGCACGCAGGTTGCCTTCGTCGTCCGCGTGTCCCTTGACCCAGTGCCACGACACCTGGTGCCGCACAGCGGCGGCCTCGAGCTCGCGCCACAGGTCGGCATTCTTCACCGGTTTTTTGTCGGCCGTCTTCCAGCCGTTGCGTCGCCAGGCGTGGATCCACGTCTGGATGCCGTTCTTCACGTATTGCGAGTCCGTGTAGATCTCGACGGGGCAAGTTCGCGTCAGCGACTCCAGCGCGCGGATAACGGCCGTGAGCTCCATCCGGTTGTTCGTCGTATGCGGCTCGCCGCCGAAGATCTCCTTCTCGTGCGCGCCGATCCGCAGCAGCGCACCCCAGCCGCCGGGGCCGGGATTGCCCTTGCAGGCCCCGTCGGTGTGGATCACGACCGGAATCATGGAGCGAAGCGATCCGACGTTGTCAGGCCTTCGCGCGCGCGCGTCGGCGCGAGCGCTTTGGTGCGGCGCTCGCGGCGCTCCCAGGCGGGCGTCAGCACGCGCATGCCGAGGACGCGCTTCGTTGCGCGGAGGAAATAGACGCCGCCCGCGATGGGCCACCAGCGGTCGCCGATCGACTCGAAGAAGCCGCACCGGTGCAGCCATTTCTGGCTGGCGAACGGCGGCGCGTAGCCGTCCAGGCGGCCGCCGACGACATCGAAGCCGAGCAGCGTCAGCCAATCCTTCAGCCGATAGAGCCCGATGAAGTTGCCGTTCCACGGCGGCGTTTGCGCGCGCCCGAAATAGCGCTTGGCCCCGTAGAGCGAAAACGGGTTGAAGCCGGAGATGACGATCTGCCCTTCCGGCCGCACGACCCGATAGGCTTCGCGAAGCATCAGATGCGGGTCGTCGGTGAACTCGAGCGCATGCGGCATCGCGATCAGGTCGACGGCATTCTCGGCAAAGGGCAGGCCGTGCGGATCGGCGATGATGTCGGCGGGAGGATCGTAGTCGAGCGTCCAGCGCGATGGAATGCGGCTTTGCGCGAGAAACGGGCACTCGGGGAGTCCGACCTGCAGCGCGTGAAAGCCGAAGATGTCGGCCACCGTCTGGTCGAAGTACGCCTGCTCGCGCGCGAGCAG
>JBDTNR010000134.1:0-8186 GCA_039933655.1 Betaproteobacteria bacterium
GGCTTCGTCGATGCGACGACGGTTGTCGCCGTCCCCGGTCTGGTCGCGGCCCGGCAGCTTTTCCTGCACCTCCGGCTCGCCGCCGTCCGGCGACGGCTTGATGCGCGGCGGCTGCTGCTGTTGCTGCTGCCGGCTGTCGTCCGGCGTACCACCCTGCTGCCGGCGCTGGAAGTCGTCTTCGTTGCGGGGATTGATCTCCGGCGTGTCGTTACCCGATTTTTGATTCGTCATTGCGGACCTCCTGTGGTTGAAGGCAAAGTCGGTCGTCAGCCGACGCTCGCAGTCTCGGGCCGCGCGCCCTCGATCTCGATCCGTGTTTTTCCGTTTGCGGCGTCGGTCGCTTCCTACGGCGCCCTCCGTACGCGTCATGCCACTTGGTACCCGAGGGAGTTGTAGTCCGGCAAATGCGCGTTCGGCTTACACGGTGGCAAGACATTGCACCGCTGCCGCGCGACAACTGCACTGCCTAGCATTGGCATGACGAGTCGGCGCCCTTCGAGGCCCGATGCTCGAAACCCCATCCTGAAAGGAGTGCCAGATGATCAAGACAGTGGTTGGTTCGTTCGACACCGTGGCGGAAGCGACGACGGTCGCCCGCGAGTTGCGCGCCGCGGGTTTCCTCGATGCCGATATCAACGTCATCGCCAACAACTCGCAGCGCGAATTCACGCGCGACACGACGCCGGTCGCTGACGACGACGCGAGCGGTGCGGCGACCGGCGCGATCGCCGGGGGCGCGCTGGGCGGCGCAGCAGGTCTCGCCATCAGCCTGCTCGGTCTCGCGATTCCCGGCGTGGGACCGATCCTGGCCGCGGGCCCGATCGCGGCGGCCCTCGCGGGTGCGGGTGCCGGCGCAGTGGCCGGCGGCTTGATCGGCGGCCTGACGGACTTGGGCGTGCCCGAAACGGAAGCGGGCTATTACGCGGAAGCTGTACGTCGCGGCGGCGCGGTGGTGACAGTGCGCGCCGACGCGTCGCGCGTGGACGAAGTGGAAGCAATCATGCACGACCACGGCGCATTCGACATCGACGAGCGCGTCGAGCAGTGGAGGAGCGCGGGCTGGGAGGGCTACGACCCGGAGGCCAAGCCATTTACGTACGACGAGATCGAACGCGACCGTATGCAATATCGCGCCGCGCGCGGCACCGAAGATAGTCAATTGCGTCGCTGACGGCGGTCTTCAGCAAAGAAAGACGGCGGGCCGCCTCACGCGCCCGCCGTTTTTCCTTTCTTCCGGCCAGGCCTGCCCGGGCAGGCGTGCAGCCGCATCGGTTACGCTTGCTTAGTCCTTGAGGCCCGCGAGCAGCGATGCCATGTCTTCGGCATGCTCCTCCTCGACCGCCAGGATTCCTTCGAGCATCTTGCGCGTCGTCGAATCCTTGTCCTTGAGCCAGTCGATGATTTCGCGATAGCTTTCGATGGCGACGCGCTCGGCGACGAGGTCCTCGCGGATCATGTCGCGCAGCGTGTTGCCCTCGACGTACTGCGAATGGGCGCGCATGGCGAGGCCCTCGGGGTCGAGGTTCGGCTCGCCGCCGAGCTGGACGATGCGGTTCGCTATCTCGTCGGCGTGCTGCTGCTCCTCGCCGGCATGCGCCAGGAATTCCGCCTTGACCGATTCGGACGCGATGCCCTGCGCCATGTAGTAGTGCCGCTTGTAGCGCAGCACGCAGACGATTTCGGTGGCCAGCGCGTCGTTCAGCACCTGGCAGACGAGCTTGGCGTCGGCCCCGTAGTTGGAGGTGACGGCGCCCGCCTCGATGTG
This sequence comes from Betaproteobacteria bacterium, assembly GCA_039933655.1. Taxonomy (GTDB): domain Bacteria; phylum Pseudomonadota; class Gammaproteobacteria; order Burkholderiales; family Casimicrobiaceae; genus VBCG01. The sequence continues at coordinate 1,766 of JBDTNR010000134.1, forward strand.
CTGGCGCGCGCGCGCGCGCAGCGTCTTCACGTCGGTCAGGAACGGCGTGGCGGTGGCGCCGGTGGCGGCAGCTTGTTTGTCGGACATTGATTTTTTCCCTCGTGTGTGATGCGGCTGAAGGCGACGACGCACTGGTGGCGCCGCCGCCCTTGCGCTATTTGCGTGCGAGCGACATCAGGAACGTCACGATCGCGATCAGCAGAAATGCGAAGAACAGGATCTTGGCGATGCCGGCGGCGCCGGCGGCAATGCCGCCGAAGCCGAACAGCGCCGCGATCAGCGCGATGACGAAGAATACGACGGCGTAATGAAGCATGGTGAACTCCTGGTGATGAAAGAGTGGGATCTACGACGGCGGCTGCGGCCTGCTCCCTCCTCTTCGCATGGCGCATGCCATGGGCGGCGCCGCGAGAATGACGAGCGGATTCAGCGGCTTAGGACTCCGCGTGCTCGGCCTGCGGGCTATCGCTGGCGACTTTGTTCCAGCCGCCGTTGCAGATACCGCCGCGGGTGTCGGCCGTCTCCTACACCGGGTTCCGATGCCGGACGATATGGGGCGTAGCCGCGGCCTACTACGATTGCTTCCGAGTTGAGGCAGGAAGGGCTCGCCTGCCTTCGCCGCTGTCACCCACGAAACATTCGCAGGAGCACACACCATGAATCGCTCGTCCTTGACCATCGCCGCGCTCGCTGCCGTACTGGTGCTCGCCGCCTGCGGCGACAAGACGCCGCAGGCGCCCGCGAGCACGTCTTCGCTGCCGGCGACGCCGCCCGCACCACCGGCGGTCGCCGCGCCGACGCTCCCCACGCCTCCACTGCCGACGACCTCCGGCGTGGACCCCGCCGTCACCGCCAAGGACAGTGCGACGACGGATCCGAAGGGTACGCTGACGAAGGAAGAGGAATCGAAGTCGATGCCGGAGGCGTTGCAGGGCAACAATCATTCATCGCCGGCGCTTGATCCTCCAGCCAAGAAATAGCCCAATACGCTCGGGAGACCAGGTCATGAATCGAATTGTCACCGCGACGCTGATCGCCGCGGCCACGGCCGCCGCGTCGTGGGCCGTCCGCCGCTGGCTCGACGACCGCTATGCACCGCGCGCCCGTCCGGCACGCCAGCCGCTCGAAACGTGGGAAAACGAGGGTGGTGCGCTAGCCCCACATCACGTCGCGCTCGAGTCGTCGCAGGTCGCCCGATAGCGGGCCTGTGTGGCGGCCCGGATGCGCGCGAGTCGAGCACGATAAAAAAGGACGCCGAGTTTCCGCGGCGTCCAGTTCCGCTCCATACCAACCGGAGCGGAGGGGAGAGCATGGGACGGCCAACCGGCCCCCTCCTGCGCATTATGCGCGGCGCGCGAGCGCCCGTGGTCCGTGGGTGTATGCGAGTCCATGCAGGCTTGCCACGGTGCGGGCCTCCGTTGAGGGGCCGGACCTGCATGCGTATAGTCGGTGGACAATGAAGGCGCTCCCTTGCTGACCCCCGACGTGAGATCCGTCCTCCCCCTCAAGGTCCTGCTGCCGCTACTGCTCGGTATCGTCGCTTCGCTGGCGATCGCCGTGTACGCGGAGCTCGGCTATCGCCGGCTGGAAGTCGCCAACCGGCAGATGGCGGTCGCGCTCGAAATGCAGGCATCGCTGCACGAAATGCTCGCGCTGATCGTGAACGCGGAGACGGGTCAGCGCGGATACCTGCTGACCGGCCGCGAGGACTACCTGGAACCCTACAAAGCCGCGCTGCCAAAGGTCGACGGCGCGTTCAACCAGCTGCGCGAACTGCTGGTGACGTACGGGTCGTCGGTCCAGCGCGACACGCTGAGTCGGCTGAACAACCTGGTCGGCAAGAAACTCGCCGAACTCGAGGTCGCAATCGCACTGTACAAGAAGGGCGATCCACTGGCGGCGCAGGCGCTGATGGATACCGGCATCGGCAAACGCGCGATGGACGAAATCCGCACGGAAGTCGACGGCATGGCGGCAACGCACCGCCGGCTACTCGAAGAAGCGACGGTCCGCTGGTCCGGCGACATCTCGTTCGGCCGCCTCGGCATGCAGACGATGACGGCGTTCACCGTGGCGCTGCTGCTCGTCGTCTGGCTGCTCGCGCGCCGCGATGCCCAGCAGCGCGACGAGCGCCGGCGCAGCGCGGTCGAGCACAACCGCCGTCTCGAAGCCATCGTCCTGGACCGCACGGCAGAGCTGACGGAGCTTTCCAACCATTTGCAGGTCGTGCGCGAGGACGAGAAATCGAAACTTGCGCGCGACATCCACGATGAGCTGGGCGGTATCCTCGTCAGCGCCAAGATGGACGTGTCGTGGGTGGAGGAAAGGCTGCGCCAGCGCGATCCGGAATCCTCGGTGAAGCTCGAACGGGCGCTGCAGGCGCTCGATGACGGCGTCCAGGTCAAGCGGCGCATCGTCGAAGAGTTGCGGCCCACGATGCTCGACAACCTTGGCCTTTCCGCGGCATTGGACTGGCAGGTGCACGAGATCTGCGACCGCGCGGGTCTCGAATGCAAGATCGCCATGCCGAAGGACGACAGCGAGATCCCGCCGCAGGTGTCGATCGCGCTTTACCGGATCCTGCAGGAAGCACTCACCAACATCGTAAAGTACGCGAAGGCGCGCAACGTCAACGTCGACCTGGGCGTCACGCCGGACACGATTTCGCTGTTGATCGAGGACGACGGCATCGGCATTCCCGACGACGCGCACACCAACCTGCTGTCGCATGGCATCGCCGGCATGCGCCAACGCGTGCGCGCGCTGCACGGCGAATTCTCGATCTCGCGGCGCACCGAAGGCGGCACGACGATCGAGGTGAACATTCCCGTCGGCGACGCGACACAGGAAAGTCAGGAAGACACGCCGCTGATCGCGTAATGCGACGGTCGCCGCAAAGGCGCCGCAGGGTCAGCGTCGCCAGGTTGTAGAAGGTCGCGTTGCCCGCGCTCAATGCGCGGTAGAAACGGCAAGTTCGGTACGCACCGGCGGCAGGAAGCCGAGGTCCGGATCGTCGACGGCGGACACCTGAACGCGCGGCATTCCCGTCAGCACCGGTCCGAAGATCGTCGCGAACGAAACGTCCGCGGCATCGCGTCCCGTGCCAATCCGCATCAATCCCGTCACCGGCGAAATGCCGGTCGGGTCGAAGACGCACCAAAGGCCGCCAATGAACACTTCCACATAGGCATGGAAGTCGGGCGGACCCAGCGCGGGATCCGCGCCGTAGTCGACGCCCGTAGCGCAACGCGACGGATAGTTGAGCGCGCGGCAATAGGCGATCATCGTGTGCGCGAAATCGCGGCAAACGCCGGCGCCGTCCCGCAGCGTGTCGACCACCGTCGTGTGACTTTGCGACACGCCGATGCGGAACTGCAGGCTCTCCCGAACCCAGTCGCGCACCGCCACCACCTGCGCATAGCCTCGGCCCAGCGGGCCGAACCGGTCCCACGCGTCCTGCTGTATCAGGTCGGCCTGGCAGTAGCGGCTCGGATAGAGGAAGCGATGCGTGACGACCGGCAGCGCCGAGGGACTTTCCGCGACAATATGCGCCGGGTCCACGATAAGGTGCTCGAGATCGACGAGTGCCGCATAGCGGACCGCCAGCATTCCCGACGTCGCGCCGAAGGCGGCGATGCGATTGCCGGAAACGGGATCGCAGTCGAGCGCTACGGACTGCGCGGGAACGACCTCGAAGAACTCCTCGACCACCGATTGCCGCGGCGTCCGCGCCGCATGGATGTTGAGCAGGAACTCGGCCGCACCGGCCAGTTGGTATTGGAGCTCGACGCTGTAGCGCAGCCGCACGCGGCTACCGGTCGTCTCCTGAGGATTGAATCGCATGCCGCGCGTGCTCCATCAAGGTGGCGTGTCGCCGCGACACGTCATGCCGCGGGCAGATCGAAGTAAGGGTTGTATCCGGCCGCCATGGGCGTCGCTGGCAGTGCCGGCTCCAGAACGCCGATTGGCTCGAGCGACTGCGCGTCGACGACCAGCCTGCAGCCGGGGGTCAGCGCCATGCCGGGTTCCTCGCAGCGCGGCGCGCACGACGAATGGGGCCGCACGACGAGCCAGGTCTCGAGCCGATCGTCCTGACGGCTCTCGACGACGTATTCGAGGCGGCCCACCGGTGTGCAGCGATCGCTTAAGGCGTGCATGGCATCGAGCATCGACGGCTCCCTGTCGGCTGTTGCTGCCGGTGTGAATGTACGGTGGCCGGCGCCGTCGCGATCATCGAGACCTTCGCCAGCACACTTGCCGGTAACAGCGGGGGGACGAACAGGCGCGAGTCGTGATCGCGCACGGTGACCTGCAGGGCGGCTATCGCAATGGCCACCACGCAGATGCCTTCAAGCCACGACATGCGCATCGGGCATCCCCCCGGGCGAAAAGCGCTTCGTCAGGGCCCGCGCTTGATCAAGCCGGCGACGAGCGACACGATGAACAGCACGACGAACACGAAGAACAGGATCTTGGCAATCTCGGTGGCGCCGGCGGCGATGCCGCCGAAGCCGAAGACCGCGGCGATGATCGCGATGACGAAGAAGATGATGGCGTAACGCAGCATGGCGTCGTTTCCTTTTGAGAATGTGCTGTGGCCGGATCAGCGCCCGGCAGCGCCGCGATCCGAACGCTTCGGAGCGGCGTCATCCGCCTTGCCGCCGTCGCCCTCCCGCTCGCCATCACCGGGGGTGGAGCCCGGTGCGGTTTTCGCGCGCAGCAGCGCGGCCTGTTCGGCCTGCTTCATGTCGGCGGCTTCCTGTGGCGACTTCGGCGCGGCCTCGCGCGCGGCCTCGTCGACGCGGCCGGATTCGACGAACTTCTTCGTGGCTTCGTTGTACTGGCGCGAGGCCTCGTAATTGCCTTCGCCGTAGACGTTCTGCTTGGTGCCCATCGCTGTTCCTTTCGGTTCGGGAGGGAGTTGGGCCATTGGGCCGGGGATGGTGCGACTTTGCCCCCTGCTCCTATTCCGCAGGATCGGAGGGCGGCGGATTTGCGTGTCGAACGGCGTCCTACGCGGGCTGCCCTGCAGGTCGCCTGCGGTGGTCGGCGTCCAGGGGTGGGTACAGGGGAAAAAAAGGCCGGCACCGCATGCGCGGTCCCGGCCTGTGAGTCCCGGTGGGGCAGCCAGAGGAAGGAATGCTGCGCGCCACCGGCGAGGGAGGCTTTGAATGGCTGCGGTCAGGTCTTTCCGTACCGGGTCTTGGCGTTGCGGACGCACGTGTCCTTGGCAGCGCCGGCCAGCGCGTCGCATTTCTCGGCGGCGACCTTGTAGTCGGCATCCCGCTTGTCCTCGGCGGCTTCCTGCTTCACCGCAGCGGTCTTGTTGGCGCCGGCGCGCTGCTCCTCCGCCGCCACACGATCGACCTTGGCGTCAGCGGCGGCGCGGACGTGTGCGGCCTTGGCTTCCTTGATGCAGACATCCTTCGGGTTGCCCGCCAGGTCGTCGCACTTTTCCTTGGCCACTTCGTACGCGGCATCGGCGCGCGCGGTGCGGGCCGCTTCTCGCGCTTTCGGCGTGTTCTGGTACGCCGCGTCGGCGTCGGCCTTGGCGACCTTCTCCTTGCCCTTGGCTTCCTCGACGCAAATGTCCTTCGCGTTGCCGCTCAGTGCGTCGCACAGGGTCTTGTTGGTCTTGTACTGCGCCTCGGCATTCTTGATGGACACGTCGCGCGCGTCCTTGCTGCCCATCGTTTGCGCCGCTACGCCGCCCGCGGCACAGAGGCCCGCGGCCGCGAACAGCGCCACCATCAGTTTCGATGCGTTCATCGTCATCTCCTATTCGTACTTCCGGAAGTCTTCGTCGCGGAAGCTGCTGCCGAATGTGTCGACCTGCTTCTCGGCCTCGTCCTTGCCGATGCCGTACTGCTCCTGGATCTTCCCCACGAGCTGGTCGCGCTTGCCGGCGATGACGTCGATGTCGTCGTCGGTGAGCTTGCCCCATTGCTCCTTGACCTTGCCGGTGAATTGCTTCCAGTTGCCTTCGATGCGGTCCCAGTTCATATGGACTCCTTTGGTTGGATCAGGGTCGAGCGCCTATCGCTCGATCACATGTTCTGGAGTGCAATGCCCATGCCATCCGTTGAGTCCCGCATAAACAGCAAGTTAGGCGTTGCGCCACTGGGCATGTGCGCAACCTCGCGCAACCCCCGGTGTAAAGCGATCGCCGGCTGTAGGAACAAGTCGACGCGCCGAAGGCTGCATGCGCCGATAGCGCCGCCAACCAACGGCGGCGATGCTCGTGCCAACCCGCAAGTGGCGCACGCGCATATCCCCGCGATCCGCGCGGTGATGTCAACTGGTGTGAAGGTTCAATACGCTGTTTCCGACCCACATGAATCTTCCTCAACCGTCGTTCCCGCGAAGGCGGGAACCCATACATGGTCGCCCCCGTTTGATCAAGCCTTCAATCCAGGACAGC
>JBDTNR010000135.1:0-8158 GCA_039933655.1 Betaproteobacteria bacterium
GGCCGCCGCCGGCAAGCATGTGCTGTGCGAGAAACCGATGGCGCTGACGGCGGAGGAAGCAACGCTGCTGCGCGCTGCGGCGGGACGCGTGCTGATCGCGGAAGCCTTCATGGTGCGCTTTCATCCGCAGTGGCTGCGGGCGCGTGAACTCGTCCGCGAAGGCCGCATCGGCACGCTGCGCGCCGTGCAGATGTTCTTCGGCTACAACAACGTCGATCCCGCCAACGTCCGCAACAAGGCCGATATCGGCGGCGGCGGGCTCTACGACATCGGCTGCTACGCGATCGTCGCCGGACGGTTTTTCCTCGAGGCCGAACCCACGCGCGCGATCGCGCTCATCGACCGCGATCCCGCCTTCGGTACCGATCGCCTGACCAGCGCCTTGGTGGACTTCGGCGACGGTCGGCGTCTGGACTTCACCGTCTCCACGCAGATTGCGCCGCACCAGCGCCTCCAGCTGTGCGGCAGCAAGGGCCGCATCGAAATCCCCATCCCCGTGAACGCGCCGCAAGGAGCGATCACGCGCATCCACATCGACGATTGCTCGTCGCTGGAGGGCACCGGCATCGTGACGGAAACGCTGCCCGCGAGCGATCAGTACATGCTTCAGGGCGAGGCGTTCTCGCGCGCGGTGCGCGGCGAGATCCCGCCGCCCTATGGCATCGAGGACGCCATCGCCAATATGCGCGTGATCGATGCGCTGTTCCGGTCCGAGCATTCCGGCAAGTGGGAAACGATCGCGGCCAAGTAGCCGCAACCGTGACAATGCGCGGACTCGCGACGCATGCAACGCATCTTCGCCTCGCTGCCGAGTGCATTGTGGCTGGAAGTGCCACGCTTGCCACGCCCGCCGGAGCGGTGAAGCCGCCGCTTCGCGGCCTGGTCTCGATCGGCGCGTTCAAGTTCGTCGGCAGCGGCGACGGTCCCGACGACACGCACGAGCCGCTGAATGCCAAGTCGGGCATTTTCGGCGGCATCCTCATCATCTCGACGTGGCGGTAGCTGCAACCGACGCTTGTTCCAGACCGCGCAGGAGATACCGCCCGATTTCGAGGCCGTCATCAGGAAAGGCGTGTCGATGGGCGCGACGGCCATCGAGCTGTGGCAGGACTACAAGGGCTTTCCGCTGGTGCCCGACGCGACTGACCAAAATTTTCCGACTCCATCATCTCCAAATCTGATGAATCCCACATTCGAGACCCACGACTCGCTGCCCCCGGACGAAACCCGCATCGTCGATACCGGACTGGGTGACGCCAACCTGGCGGCGGCGCCGCTCAACCAGGTGGCGCCGCTGTCGTGCTTCGCGCGCGACGAGTCGGGCCAGGTGATCGGCGGCGCCGTCGGCCGCACCTGGGGTGAGTGCTGCGAATTGCAGCAGGTGTGGGTGGCGCCTGCACACCGGCAGAAGCGGATCGGCACGCGGCTGGTCAGGAACTTCGAAGCGCGTGCGAAGGAGCGTGGCTGCCGCACGTTCTACCTGACGACGTTCAGCTTCCAGGCGCCGGTGTTCTACAAGGCGCTTGGCTACCGCGCCGCGCATGAAGTGCACGGGTTTCCGAACGGCATCTCCAAGTTCCTGATGGTGCGCACCGTCGCGTCGGACGAAGGCTGATGCGCCGCCGCAAGGTAGAATCGCGCATGCTTGGCACCGCGCATCGTTGCCCGCCGTTGATTCGCTTCCTGCGACTGCTGCTGGCCGTACTCGCCACGGGACTCGTCACCGGCGCACCGGTGTATGCAAAGGTGACGTCGGTGAAGTTGCTGCAGGCGTGGTCCGGACGCGTGCCGCTCGGCGTGCAGCCGCCGCTGCAATCGTCGCTGGTGACGCCGGCAGACTTCGCTCGCGTGTGGGCGCAATGCCAGATGAAAGACACGGTGCCGGCGATCGATTTCGACAAGCGACTGGTGCTCGTCGCCGTGCGGCGCGGCAGCGTCGTCAGGTTCCAGTCGATGCAGGTCGACGACGGCAACCTCAAGACCAGCGTCGTCGTCTCGCCTGACATGCCGGCGTACATGACCTGCGCGCTGGCGCTCGTCGACCGCGCCGGCGTCGCGAAGGTGAACGGCGCGCCGCTTGGAAAATGACGCAACGCAGCCGGTGTGGATCCCGGTCAGCGCGTGGCGAGCGAGCGTGCAACCTGCCTTGAAAATCAAGGTACGACTCTTTGGGGCCCGTGAATGGACGACATGAAGAAGCTGCTGGCAGGACTGATCGCGATCGTGGCGGGCGTCTTCTATGTCACGCATTCGCACGCCGCGGCGCCGCAGCTCAAGGGCCAGGCGCCCGGCTACTACCGGATGATGCTCGGCGACTTCGAGATCGTCGCGCTGTCCGACGGCACGCTGGAGATGCCGGTGACGAAGCTCATGACCAACACGACGCCGGCGCGCGTGGAGCAGATGCTGAAGCGGTCGTTCCTGACCGATCCGGTCGAGCTTTCGGTGAACGGTTATCTCGTCAACACCGGCAGCAAGCTGGTGCTGATCGACACCGGCGCCGGCAGCCTGTTCGGGCCCACGCTGGGCAGCCTGATCGCCAATCTCAAGGCCGCCGGCTACCAGCCCGAGCAGGTCGACGAGATCTACATCACGCACCTGCACGGCGATCACGTCGGCGGGGTGATGGCCGGCGACAAGCTGGCATTCCCGAACGCCATCGTGCGCGTCGACAAGCGCGACGCCGAGTTCTGGCTGTCGCAGACCACGATGGATGGCGCAGCCCAGGACCAGAAGGACTATTTCAAGGGCGCGATGATGTCGGTCAATCCCTATGCGGCGGCGGGCAAATTCAAGCCATTCGATGGCAGCGGCGAGCTGGTCCCCGGAATCAGCGCGGTGGCCGCCTACGGCCATACCAAGGGGCACACGATGTTCATCGTCGAAAGCAAGGGACAGAAGCTCGTCGTGATGGGCGACCTGATGCACGTCGCCGCCGTGCAGTTTCCGCAACCCTCCGCCACGGTCTCCTTCGACACGGATTCGAAGATGGCGGCCGTGCAGCGCAAGAAGCTCTATGCCGACGCCGCCAAGCGGGGCTATTGGCTGGCCGCCGCGCACGTGTCGTTTCCCGGCATCGGCCACCTTCGCAGCGAAGGCTCGGGGTATGTCTTCGTGCCGGTCAACTACGGCATCGTCCGCTAAAAGCGCACGCGGTCAACGCGGATGGCACTCGCAGCCGGGCGGCACGGTGGCGGCGGCGCATGCGACGCCGATCGGGACGCGGCGTGACGCCGGCGGCCATTCCCGTCATGCACGACATGCTCGTCCGGCTGTACGCGCTGCCGGCGCTGGACGACGCGCTGGCGGCCGTCGCGCGCGACGGCGTGACCGTGCGCCGCGCGCTCGCCGCGGAGCGGCCCGCCGTGCTCGCATGGTTGGTCTCGGGCTTCGCGAGTTCCGCCGCGGAAGTCGAAACGGCGTTCGCGCAGGTCCCCACCACCTGTTTCATCGCGCTGCGCGACCAGGCGATCCTGGGCTTTGCCTGCCATGACGTCACCTGCCCCAACTTCTTCGGCCCCGAGGGTGTCGCGGCCAACGAGCGCGGCAAGGGCATCGGCCGCGCCCTGCTGCTCTCGGCGTTGCACGCGCAGCGGGCGCGCGGCTATGCCTACGCGATCATCGGCGGTGTCGGCCCCGCCGAGTTCTATGCGAAGACCGTGGGGGCGGTGCCGATCGTGGGTTCCACGCCGGGGATCTATGGCGGGATGCTGCGTTGAGGGCGGTGGCGTCATTTCGCGGAAGCCGCCGTACGCTCGGTCGCGTCGTCACGATTTTCACGATCGAGTTTTCCAGCGCGACTTTCGACGTTGCCCGACTTGCTGTTCGTGGGGATAGCATTGCTTCACTGATGGCGGAGCCGAGCTGCCATAGGCGAGCGCTTTCATGGCGCCCGCGGCTGGAGAACGGCGGCGTCACGCCGCCGCCCGCTCGTCTCCGACCGGCGCCAGATGCACGATGCGATCGGGGCTGAGGCGCTCCGGCGCGCGGTGCGTGATGAACAGGATCGTGACCTTGCCCTTGAAGCGCGCGATCGTGGCCGCGAAGTGGTCAGCCACGGCGGCGTCGAGGCCGCTGGTGGCTTCGTCGAAAATCAGGATTCGTGGTCGCTTGAGCAAGGCACGGGCAATGGCGATCCGTTGTTTCTGGCCGCCCGACAGTCCCGCTCCGCGCTCGCCTACATTGGTCTTGTAGCCTTCGGGCAAGGCTTCGATGGTCGAGTGGATCTCGGCAAGCCTGGCGGCATGTACCGCCATCTCGAACGACGCCAGCGGATTGGCGAGCAGCAGGTTGTCGAGAACGGTACCGCAGAACAGCACGGTTTCCTGCGGCACGACGCCAAGCTGCGCACGCAGTTCGTTGGCGGCCAGATGCCGCGTATCGCGGCCATCGAGCAGCACCTGTCCTTCCGTCGGCCACACGAATCCCTGGAGCAGACGCGCCAGCGTGCTCTTGCCCGCGCCGGACGGCCCCATGACCACGATGCATTCGCCGGGAGCGATCTTCAGATTGAAGTCGCGCAGCACCTGCGGGCGGTCGGCGCCGTAACGAAAGCCCACGCCGCGAAATTCCACGGTGCCGCCGCCGGCAGGTTCGCGCCATGCCGCCGCGGTCCACGGCTCCACCGGCACGTCCATGATGTCTCCGAGGCGCCGCGCAGCGATCGCGGCCTGCTGGAACTGCTGCCATAGCCCGACGAGTTTGAGCATCGGCTGCGAGACGCGCGCCGCGAACATCTGGAACGCGACGAGCATGCCGATCGTGAAATCGGTCCCGCGCATGACCAGCCACGCGCCGAGGCACAGGATGGTCATGTTGAGCAATTGCTCGAGTCCCGAGGCCAGCGTGTTGTACGAATTGGCCAAGTGCCGCGTCGCAAAATTGGCGCGCAGATAGCTGGCGAGGTACTCCTCGTAGCGGTGCTCGAGCTGCGGTTCCATTTGCAGCGACTTGACCGTTTCCGCGCCGGCGATGTATTCCGTCAGAAACGCCTGGTTGCGTGCCCCCAGCAGAAACTGCTCGTTCAAGCGTGCCTGGAACATCGGGGCGACGGCGATGCTCAGCGCCACGACGAGGACCAGCACGCCGACGGTGGCGAGCGACAACCACGCGCTGTACATGAACATCAACGCCAGGAACAGCAACAGGAATGGCAAGTCGAGCAGCAGCGTGATGGCGGCGCCTGACAGAAACTCGCGGATGACTTCCACGCCATTCAGGCGCGCGGCCAGAACACCGGTGGGCCTTCGCTCGAAGTAGCGCAGAGGCAGGCGGAGCAGATGGCGGAAGACCGCGGCACCGAGCACGGCATCGACCCGATTGCCCGTGTGGGTGACGAGATACTGGCGCACCCAGCCAAGTGCACTGCCGAACAGCACGAAAATCGCGAGCGCCGACGCAATGACCACCAGCGTGCTGGTGGTCTGGTGGACGATCACCTTGTCGATGATGACCTGGCTGCACAGCGGCGTGGCGAGCGCGATCAGCTGGATGACCAGCGATGCGACGAGCACGTCGCGCCACACAGAGCGATGACGCGCGAGCTCCGCGATGAACCAGCCGAAGCCGAAGGCCTTCCCGGTGGTCGCGCCGTCAGTCTCCTGCGGCTCGCCCTCCCGGCGCTCGACGTCGAGCGAGAAGCCGGTATACAGGGCGCCGAACTCGTCGAACGTGAACACCCGGGGCTCGTTGGTGCCCGCGGGAAACAGCAGCACACGGCCACCCTCGATCTTGGCCAGCAGTGCTGGCGCATGGCAGATGGGCGGTGCGCCCGGATCGCCGCGACGTGCCCCAGCGGCGGCGTCCGGCATGGCCCGCATGAACACCATTCTCGGCAGACTGGCCTTCACGACCCGACCGCTGTCCATCGCCACGATACGCGCGTCGAATTCGAGTGAACGCAAGGCCGCAATCAATGTGAATGCCGAGTACGGCGGCGGGAATTCCTGCTGGATCAGCGTCGCTTCGAAAAGCTGGCGGCGCAGATTGCACAGGCTTCCCACTGCCCACAGAAAATCCCGCGCATCCATCGGCAGGTCGGGTATCGAGTGCGAGGCATCGCGCATCACGACTCCATTTTTCAGCGCTCGCGTGCGGCGTCGTGCCACGCTTTCTGGATGGGCGCCAGCAGGTATTCGAGCAGCGTGCGTTCACCCAGCCGGATTTCGGCGTCCACCTGCATGCCCGCGGCCAGGGGCAGCGAATGTCCCTCGAACGGCAGGCTCTGGCCGCCAAGCGCGATGCGGGCACGATAACCGTTGGGAATGGGCGGCGCGGCCTCGTCGTCAGCGGGGTCGCGACGCGAGGGCGGAGTTTCCGCGGCATCGGGACTGACATGGATAACGAAGCCATCGACGATGCCGTATTTCTGGAACGGATAGGTCGCGACCTTGACCTTCGCGGTCTGGCCGACCCGGACGAAACCGACATCCTGGTTGCGCACGAGGACGTCGGCCTGCAGTTCCTCGCCCGCCGGTACCAGCGTGAGAAGGACGGTGCCCGGCGCGACCACGGCGCCAAGCGTATGGATGGCGAGGTCCTTGATCACGCCCGCCTGCGGCGCGCGCAATTCCACCGCCGTCGCGCGATACAGTTGCTTGGCGAGGTCCTCCTCCAGTCGGCTTCGCTGGCCGACTGCCTGCAGCCGTTCCGCATGCAATTGCTGGCGATAGGACGACTCAACCTGCGCCAACCGCCGCTGTGCCTGCGTCAGGCCAGCCCTCAGGCTTTCGACGGTATGGCTCTGCGCAGCGAGATCCTGCTCCTTTTCGATGCGGTCCCGCACGCGCTCGAGCAAGTACAGCTCGCTCACGAATCCTTCCGCGCGCAGCGTCGCGTACCGGTCGGCCATCGTCTGATAGATGGGAACCGTGCGTAGCAGCTTGTTCTGCACGGCAACCGCGGCGCTCAATTCCTGGCCAACGCGACCCATAGCGGAGGCTTCGTGGGCGCGGGCGTCGGCGTATGCCGTCCGGTTGGCGCGAAATTGCGCGTCCATCCGGGCGAATGCCTCGTCCGCATCCCCGGGAAAGTGCGGCAGCGACGCATCATTCAACTCGGCGTCGATGCGGCGCAACTGCAGCGAGCGCTGGGTGAGTTCATGGCGCAATGCACGCGTTTCGGCGTCGTGCAGATCGGGATCAAGGCGAAGCAGCAGTTGCCCGGCCAGGACCGGCTGCCCCTCAGCCACGGCGATTTCCGCGATGCGACCCGAGTCGGCCGGCTGCACGATCTTGAGGCTGGTCCGAGGCGAAAGCTTGCCGTTCGCGACGGCAACGATGTCGAGACGACCAAAGTTCAGCCAGAGGCCGGCAAGTACGGCCAAAGCGGCGAGCCAGTACAGGAGGCGGCGCGGCAGAGGCGATGGTGGGGCATCGACTAGGCGAAGCGGGCCTGGGCGAAAGTCGCCGCCCCCCGGCCCTTGGGGAAGCGGAACTGCCGTGTCGCGGATGGCGAACATTGCGCAGACCCGATCATTGCGGCTCGGGATTGACGACTCGTGGGAGGTCGTTCCGGTTCTGCCCGCCCGAGTCGCGCTAGTTCAACCGAACGGTCCCGGAATACAACGCGCCCGCGGCCTGCAATGATTGGGCCGTCGTTGCGAAATTCGCACTGGCCAGAATCGCCTGGGCGGGCGTGGCGCCAATGGTCGCCACGGAATTACGGTGGCCGTAGTCATAGGCGAGGTCGCCGCCGAGGGCAGCCGTGTCGCTGCCCGTCGTGAACGCACCCGCCAGCGCGCTGGCGAGGTTCCAACTGGTGATGGCGGGATTGGCGGTCAATGCGGCATCGAACTGGCCGACGATGTTCGCAAAATTGAAATTGACGACCTTTCGGTTAAGCAGCGGGTCCGCACCCGCCGGACTAAACGCGGCCATGGCGTCGGCGACCACCTGCAGGTTGAGGATGCTCTTGTTGTTGACGCCCGCCTGGTACCAGTTCCTGAACGTGATCTGATCGCCATTGCTGGCGTCGAGGAGCAGATCGATGCCGGACTTCTTGAGCTTGAGATCCGCGTAGGCGAAGCCGCCGCCCAACGTCAGCGTGTCGTCGGTGCCGATGCTCGCGTTGACGACATCGGCACCGTCGCCCTTGTTGAAGCCGAGGACATCGGCGCCGCCGCCGGTGGTGATCGTGTCCGCACCCGTGCCGCCAATCA